>CAIVPY010000418.1 GCA_903907885.1 uncultured Bacteroidota bacterium | reverse complement strand
TTTTTATTCTCTTTATTCTCTTTATTTTCAGGAAGTCTGTAAGAAAAGACAAATCTACTCTCATTCGATTTGTCTTTTGTAATTTCTACTAATATAATTTGGTTAGGGGCAGAGTCATTACGCGAACCGATACCGATCTCTTTGTTTTGGGTAGTAGGTGAATCTATTACTTCTCGTCTAAAGATCACGTTTCCTGTTACACCCTTAAAACTAAAATCTTTGGTTGCGATTGTTTCCTGTAATTTTTGCCGTAACTGAGATGGATTGAATTTGTCTATCTTTTTCAATCCATCTATCTTTTTCAATCCCTCTATCTCTTTCAATCCCTCAATGATTACCTGCATTGCATCATAAGATGAGGCTGTACGCCAGTTAACAGGATCCCCCCATAACTTTATGGCGCTCGTTGCAAATTTCTTATTGTTAGGATCATAGTCTCCATGCCAAATCGCACTAATTACCATTCCTTCCACCGATTTTTTACCTTTTGTTAGTGTCTCCTCAGTATACATAGTTGAAGTTGCCATGAAGGTAAAACCTTTATTTTGATTTTGCGCTGCAAGTGCGATATCAGTTGCATCTCCAATGGTGTCAATATTTGGACGCAACAACAAACCATTAACCTTACTTTTAGAAAATTTTTGTATAATATCTTTGCGATAAGCCTGATCACGAGTTTTCTGGAAATCACAATCTATTTCTTCTGCTATACCTTCTTCCTTCTCCTTCCTGAATTCTTGTGTAAACTGCTTTTTAATACTCTTACTTGAGTCATCCTTTTCATCGTAACAGATGCCAATTTTCGAGAGTTTTTTTTCTTTCGCATATTCCACCAAGGCTTTTACTTCTGAGTCACTATTTGATGCAGTGCTGAATATATAGTTACCATTAGGCTTATTGCCTCTCTTCACATCATTAGATGTTGGGAAAACGGCAACTAAGCTATCTTTTTGATATATATCAGCAGCAGCATTGGCAGCTTCGCTCCAATTATGCCCCATCACAGCAATAATTGTTTTGTCATTGGTAAATTCTGTCGCTACTTGAGCCGCGATCGCAGGTTTATTCTGATCATCAGCAATGACAAGCTTTATGGGAATTCCACTAATGCCACCACTATTATTTACTTCGTCTTGGGCTTGGGCAGCACCACGCAAAATTTCCTGTGCAATATTGAGGTTACTGCCAATGGGAACACTTACAGCGATTTTCAACGCTTTTGAATTACCAATTTTGGCATTATTTAAGTAAATTAGAGCTTCAGGATCATTGGGATTTTGTTGGAGTGAAAATTGCAATTTAGCGATCGCCTCATTCCAGTCACCTTTTGCAAAAGCTTCTACCCCTGCTTGTTTTTCTGGAGACAGTTTTTCGGTGATCAGAATCCTTTCGCCTGTACTAATTCCTACTTTTATATCATTTTTGACAACAGGCGGAACCTGTATCCAATACCAAGATAAAACAATTGCCAAAAATGCCACCACAATAACTTACGGTTCGCCGATTTTTGAAAGAGGTGGAGAGATAGGGTTAAAATTAGAGGATGAGCAAAGTTGTAAGCGTAAAG
>CAIVPY010000417.1 GCA_903907885.1 uncultured Bacteroidota bacterium | reverse complement strand
ATGCAATCTTTTTGTTTTCTTTTGTTATCTAAGCCTTATTTTACTGAAAAGAGGAGACTGTCCAAAAAACTGTGTAAATGTTACTGTTTAATTAACTGTATAAAGGGATGTTTTTTCTGTCAATATTAATTCTATCACCAAACATTAAGTTAAATTGATTTGCAATAATAGGCCAATTTTTGATTGGCCCAATCGGTCTCATGTTAGCATTTTGTAAGCTTAAATAAACTGCTTTAATAACGGCTTCATCAGTTGGGTACATGGTTTTGGTTGAAGTTATTTTATCTCATTTTTGTAAAAAATTAAATTGATTGAAAATATTTTTTATTGCCTAAATAATAAATTTTTATTACCCTACGTTATGCATTTAATAAGCACCGATTAATTAGAGGTGTTTGGACAAAATGAATAACAAACAAAATAATTTAATGAGCATGTATCGCACGGTGGTGGCGGTGTGCTTGGCTAATGTGGCTGCATTGGCAAAGGTAAAAGCATTTTCGACTGCTTTTGAATTTTTAAAGGCTAAGTTGACCGAAATATTGTTGACAGCCCAAGAGCGTGAACTGGTGCTAACGGGGATTGCCGAGGATAAGCAAATACAGAAACGCACTTTGGCCAAATTGGGTGCTACGATAGCGGCCGTTGTTAAAGGATATGCGCATACGAATGGCGATATGAAATTAGCGGCTGAGGTGGATTTTTCTGAAAGTGCCTTGTTTAATGAAAAGGATGAGGATATTTTGATTAGTACGAAGATTATTCAAAAGAGGGCTACTGAATTGCTGACTAAATTGGCTGATTATGGCATAGATAAAACCATGCTTGATTTGTTTGCGAGCGAAATAGAAAAATTTAGTGCTAAAAAACCAGCACCTGCCACTGCTATAAGCAACAAAGAATTGTTGACGAATAAGTTGGATAATTTGTTTGATGAAGCTAATACGATATTGAAAGAACAAATGGATACGACTGGAAAGATATATAGCTCGATTGATCCAAATTTTTATGAATTGTATAAAATATCGAGGAAGATAATAGATAGAGGGGGAAGAAAAACCCATGAAGGTGTGTTGAAAGGAACAGTGGTGGGGAAATTGAATGCACAGGATACGGAAAATGGGCCATTGGCTGATGTGTTGGTGCAAAATATTGAACTGAATATAATAGTAACAAGTGATGAGAAGGGTGCATTTGATTTTGGGGATGTGGCAGCGGGGAAATACACCTTGAAACTAAGTAAACAGGGCTATTTGGATTTGTTGTTAAAAGACATAGAAGTGAAAAATGGAGAGGATAAAATGGTGGATGCAGTGATGCTGGTGGGTTAATGGCAGAGGTGGTAATTAACAGAAAAAATCCGAAGCAAATGCTTCGGATTTTTTTCTGTTAATTATTGAGTTATAAAGGGTCAGGTTAATTTACTTGGGAGTAAGCAACCTATTTAAGTGAATAAATTTTGTATTTGTACCTTTTGAAACTCCAAAAGGTACAACCAAAAGAGTTTTGATTTTCAAGGTGCCGTATGGCCGTTGAGCGGAGTCGAAACGCCATTTCGACTTCGCTCAATGACCGTTTCTCCTCAAAAAGATTTCTCCTTGCCGCTGTAAATTTTTTGCCCCGTACTTTTGCCAATCCACTTGCAAAACATTTAAGGCTGCACAAACCCCCTGCTTTAAATCTTGTTTCTACAACTTTTTTTTATGACGGCTTATTATGCGCTGCAAGAAAATTCCGAAGCCTTGCTTCGGGATTGTTTGTTTGTTATTGACCGAGCTATAAACTCTTTTTCATTTATCAATCCTTAATCCTAGAAGGCGGATAGCCGAGAATTAGAAAAAAAATAAAAAAGCCCTGGTTTACACCAGAGCTTTTAGCCTATGAAACAAAACATGCAATTTACCCCTAGATTGCATACCCTAGGCAAATATAATAAACTACCATAAAAAGCAAAAAATATTTTCGCCTATCTTACCTCATCACACTCATAGTCTTAGTTAGTTTTACAGCGCCATCCACAATCAAAGAATAGTAATACAAACCATCATGCAAAGCAGAACCATCTATTTGAACTTTGTCTATTGGGCGGTTTAGTTTTTGGCTATACACTTCTTGTCCTAATACATTGGTAATTCTCAATTCTGCTTTGCTGTATGTTTGCCATATCTCGTAATCAATTATGGTTGATTGGTCGAATGGGTTTGGATAGTTAGAAAGGGCTATTGGCTGTTGGCCATTAGCTGTTGGCATTGTTGAATTGGTTGTACTACCTGAAACGTCTCTTCGACTTCGCTCAGAGGCCGTTTCTTCGGCTCCGCTCAACAAACCTT
>CAIVPY010000416.1 GCA_903907885.1 uncultured Bacteroidota bacterium | reverse complement strand
TATTTGGAGCAGAATTCAATGGAAGAAACCACGATTGGAGTATTGATCCGATTGATAGCAATATTAACTGGGGATTTGAAGATAATATTTTAGCTTTATCTGGATCAAGACTACAAAAATATTTGTATAACAATTATTGGAAGTATATAACAAAAGGAAAGTATTATAGCACAAAATATTTTTATGATGAAAATAAAAAATATCATTACAGACATAGATACTCAATAATAACAAGGGAATGGGACAATTGTCCTCTAACAGGAACTTGTTATGATAATGATGTCTTAATTCCTTTGATAAATTTTATCAATGCAAGAAAACCCGACAATAGAGACATTGAACAAATTCTAAATGATTGTGTTTATGACTTATTAAAAGTATTAAAACAAGAATTAGATTATTTAGAAACCGACGAAGCAATTATTGATATGATTAAAGCAAATGATTATGAGTTTTTAGAAACAGGTAAACTTTACTAACATGTTAAAACCTTATTTCAACCGCGATGCTATTATCCTGTCATTGCATTATAATATCAACGATAGGATTAATTCAAGAGTAAAATTTAATCTTTATAAAAGCTATTTAATCTGGAGTATTTGAATTATGAATTTACAAGAAGCAAAAAACTTAAAGGCCGGCGATCTGCTTAATCCTAACATTGAATTTGCCGATGCGGAAATAGTAATAAGACCAAATCCCGCTTATAATTATAGCACATTGGTTAAAGTATTTCCTAAAGGTATTTACAATAGTGATAAAAAAACTCTAATGAGGTATATTGTCACAAGTGTAAAAACTTGGAAGCGAAATCCTGAAAAGATTATAGTACGGGCAAAACGAGGTATGTATGAGCATATTGAATTGAATGAGGAAACAATAAAATATCTTGTAAAATTTTAATCTAAAACAATGAAAAAGACTATAAAAGTAATATTCCGCAAGATTGATGATGAAGTCATTGCAATTTTCCCTGAAATAAAAAACACCTATAATACTCTTTTGTCATATATGCACATTGGCCAACATAGCGGATGCAGCTTATTTTATACTGATATATCGGAACCATGTCCACAAGAAGAATATTTATCGCTTTTTGAAGAGCTTAAAGGCATTTATCATGATTGTAAATTAGTTGTAAGGCAGAAACAAAGGATAAGAAATGTGAACCAATTTCAATGGAATGTATTTTAATAACTTTTAAATATTATCACAATGAAAGACTTATTTATTATATCAATTGAAAAAGATGGGAACTACATTAACAACTTTGATAGTATTACATCTTATGAATGTTTTTTTTATCCAATTTATAGAGATTTTTTCAATATGTATTACAATGGAGAAAATGAAGGTCTAATTGTAACAGTTGCCAATGAAGAACAAATAAATGAATTTAAAGCATATTTTGGAGCTACCGATTTGAGGTAAATATAATTCTTATTAAAATAAAATTACAAAAGCTTGCTCACCGCAAGCTTTTTTTTATTTATATCCATTCTTTG
>CAIVPY010000415.1 GCA_903907885.1 uncultured Bacteroidota bacterium | reverse complement strand
TTTATTTTTATAGATATTGATAATCTTATACCTGCATTTGCTTCGTATAAACTATAATAATCATTTCCATTTAATAGATTTAATAAATAAGGAATGGGTGATTTAGAAAATAATTCTTCAACCATAGATGTATCTAAACGAGATAATACATCAGAACATTATATTAATGAGCCAAAATATACAGAGGATGATTTGATAAAATTTAAAGATGCTTGGTTATTAAAATATGAAAATATAAGAAACCCAGAAGCGTTTAAAGGACAAACTGCAATACAACCATACTTACAAGTCGCTCCAAAAACCAAAAATTTTTTTGGTAGTATAGTTGGTAATTTAGGTCCAGTAATCGCAAGTAATTTAGTTAATAATAGACCAGAGAATCCCCAACAACAGGACCAATTAATACCACCAGCCCCTTTAAATGCTGGACCGCAAATTAATCGCGCGCCAAGACAAGAACAAGTTTTACAAAATCAACAAAATGATGGTAATATTTTACACATGCGACCAGTGCAAAACATACCACCAATTGAAGAACCAATACAAGTAGATGAAATTACTGGTAATGACTTGGCCGATATAGAACCTCCAGTTGTAAATTTGGAAAATATTTCAAATGCAAATACAAATAATGTTGTAAAATTGAGTAATGACGATTTGAATTTGCTAGACAACAATGACAAGTTAATTTTTGGAAACGAGATCACAAAAGACGATTATTATTCGTCTTTTTATAAAGACGCGATGGACGCTAAAGATAATGCACATTTGTATAATTATAATACAATCAAGTCGGGAGTATTAAACAGGTTTTTTGACAATACTAAAAAAGAAATAACACAAATTGCTGACGATTATAAACGAGTAACAGATTTGGAAGCAATAAATTACAACAAAGAAGCTAGCCAGGAATTGGATCGTGTAAACTCAAAATACCATTATACATTTGGATCTGCTTTCGAAGCGACAAATTATCTAAAAAATGTAATGACCTCTTTCACAACTAGAACTCAAAATTTTTTTAGACCAATAGAGTCTGAACCAACTATTGATAAAAAATTGGAATTTGAATTGCTTTTACAATTTGATAATGAAAATGTAAAAAAAGACAAAACTTCCAAGTTAATTGATTCAGAAGGAATTGAAACAGCTGGAAAAATACTAGATGAAATTAATACAGATGGCACACCAGAACCTAATAATAGAAATGAAAATATTCAAGTTATACCAACAACCGATATTACTACGGCACTTTCCACTGATCTAGTTAATACGAACAACGGATTTAAAAATGAGGTTCAGGAATTTGTTAATCAAGATGAAAATTTTGATACTGCGTTAGCTCA
Source organism: uncultured Bacteroidota bacterium (assembly GCA_903907885.1). Taxonomy (GTDB): domain Bacteria; phylum Bacteroidota; class Bacteroidia; order UKL13-3; family UKL13-3; genus RGVD01. The sequence goes on along the minus strand of CAIVPY010000415.1, from coordinate 1,392 downwards.
AAACAATGTTCAATATACTAGTACAGCTATGGACGGACTAATGGACGAACTTACTAATATGCAAGATACTGATATTTTCAAAACACACAAACTATACAAAGCATCAGACGTCATGATCGAAAATTTGATTAAATTAGACGAAGCTCTTTTTAGTGGACAATCAGTATCGCCAGACTACATGTTGCAGATAAAAGATACTTATAACGAATTAGTAAGACATATTGACGATGGTATTAAACTTTATCCAGGAAATGTTGTATTAAAAAGTACTCGAATAATCTTGTCACATTTTGCAGACTTTGGATTAGATGTTGATCAAGCAAATGTAGGTGACTATAATACCGATACTCAACCAATGCAAAAGCTTGTGGAAGTGTTGGTAAATATTTTGGAAGATGAAAAAATGCCCGATAAACCAACAACAGATACAACAGCGCTTGTAGATACCTCTGCCAATGAACAACTTCAACAGCTTTCAGTTGAACTAGAAGATCAATATGATGATTATATAGATAATGAAATTAGCGCTGAAGACATGGCAGAAACTTTAATTAAATCTTTTGAATATGCCAGAAATTTAAAGTTGGGGTTAAAACCAACACATTTACCATTTTGGAAAATTGCAATGAATCAATTTACTACTTTTATTATGAATGTTTATAGACAATTGGACGTTAATAAAGGTTCTAGTGGATTTAATCCTAATATGATAAAAAGCAGACGACCGTTATATGGTACTGGACTAAAAAAAATAAAAAAATTAAATGCTCTACACTTGATGGATAAACTAATGAGTAAAATACCAAATACCAGTTATCCTTATGATAACTTGGCAAAAAAACCTGCAAAAGGATGTGGTTATTGTGGTGATAATAAAAGTTTACATTCGCATGATAAAGATTTACAAGATTTTACATGTGAAACTTGCCTAACTGGTAAAGGCATGAGTGCAAAAAGATTTTCAAAAATAACAACAAAATTTTATCCAATTGCCAAGTCAAACCATTCTTACCATAAAAATCAAAATAAACAACACTCAATAAATAGACATTTACTTGAAATGTCTTTGATTCATCCAAAAACTACGTGGGAAATGTTTGACGATTCGGCAAACATAAAAAAAAATTGGGTTAAACCATATTCAAAATCTTATATGATGGATAGAAAGTCCAGAGGAACTGATATTGACAAGACAACATATTTAATGGGAATGCTCGAACATAATAAAGAAAATATGACACCAGAATTAAAAGCAAATTTACTAACACTCTTACACAATCATAATATTAATACAAAATCAACACCTGAAGAAAACATAGTATATAAAGGAGGTGGTTTAAATATCAATTTAAACGCGTTTGACGACTTTACAGCATTAAAAAATTATTTAAC
>CAIVPY010000414.1 GCA_903907885.1 uncultured Bacteroidota bacterium | reverse complement strand
ATTAGTAATTGTTAGTCAAAAAAATAATGTTGAGAAGATAATTATAAAAGATAAAATCATTTAGTGGTTTGTAAAGAATACTGAGTTTTAACTTCATAAAAAAACACATTATTAAATCACTTACTCTTCAAAAACAATGCGTTTAAAATCTACAGCATAGCCTGTAAACGATCCTATTACCCCTTCGATATTTGATTTTACATTACCAGGCGTTGCAAAAGGACCTCCATTGTTAACAGCTTGCCCAAAACTTTGCCAAAAAGTAAATTCTTTTCGGCCTATTTGTGTAAAATAAATATTTAAAGTATCGCCACCCGTAAATGGTCGCAGAAACTCATAAGGACGGGTGTTGTTATTAATATATTCGTCATCAAATGTGCGGTATGAATCGGCACTTCCCCATCCTAATAAAACAGAGTCAACACCTTTGCGAAGCGCCATTCTATAATTATTTTGTTCAGGGCCATCATTAAACCAAAAGGTAAAAAAAGCGTTTCTTTTACCTCCTTTTCCGCCAGCCTCATACCTCACTTTCATACTGTCAATAGGTATTATAGGTGGAACGTGCGTTCTTCCAGAAATGGTTCGTCCATCTTGTAAAATAATTTCTAACAAATAACTTGTGTTAGCTGTAGCTTTAAACAATGGGTTCATATATACCCCGCTAATGCCACGGGTAATACTATCAAAACCTGGAATAACACTCAGATTGCCAATATCGGCAAAGGTGTATCTATTGGCTTTATCAAAAATGGTATCCTTGTTTATTATCTGACCAGGTGTTATATAAACGGTTGCTCCCTTCATTCCATTAAAACTTAAATCCGGTTTAAAATAATCAATGGTATTAGAGATGAACACATAATTAAGCCAAGGTGAATAGGTATTCACACTTGCCTCTACCACAAGTTGAGGAGTGATGGGAGGCAAATCCACTTGTATCTCCTTCTCGCAGGCAGATATGGTGAAAGTGAGAATAGATAATATGTATAAAAATCGCTTCATCTAAAATTTAAAATTCCATGATACACTAGGCAAAATTGGGAATAAATATACCATATAAGCTTTTACTTCTTGCTTTTCTAAATCAGGAAAAAAATAAATAAAATAGGGATTGGCTCTATTGTAAATATTATAAATACTAAAATTCCAATTGCTTTCCCATTTGTCGGTTTTGTGAGCTATGAATGTAAATGACACATCTGCTCTGTGATAAGCAGGCAAACGATAATCGTTAATTTTACCATAATTGTCGATAAATACTAAATTTGGTTGGTTTTGTTGGGCATTATATCCAATTCTAAATGGATAGCGAGAAACGGGCAAAGTAACGGCATTACCTGTTCCATAAACAAATACAAAATTCATGCTCCATTTTTTATTGAAAGTATGACTGATAACGATTGAAATATCGTGGGTTCTATCATACCTAAAAAAATAAGCTTGCCCCCCATTTAATTCATCAAATTGACGAGTAGTTTTGCTCAATGTGTAACCTATCCAACCAGTGGTTCTGCCCACTTTCTTTTTTGCAAACAATTCAAGTCCATAACTTAATCCTTGACCAAAAACCATTTCTTCTTCTAAATTTTGATTTAAAAACAACCGAGAAAAAGGTTTAAACTCTATTTGGTTGTACATAGGTTTATAATACACCTCTGCAGAAGTTTCCCATTTATTGTTATCAAAATTTCTAAAATAACCCAGAGCATATTGATAAGCCAATTGAGGCTTCACCCTTGGCGAACTAGGCACCCACAAATCCACAGGGAAAGAAGCCCCCGAAGTGGTGGCAAGGTGAATAAACTGATAAGTTTGTGTAAAGGATGCCTTCAAAGATGATTGTTCATCTACCAAATAGGTTAAAGCGGCACGAGGCTCCAATCTTGGGTAAAAGGCAATACTCTCATTGGTTTTCCAAGTGGTTTCAACTCCTGTTGGTAGGTTATCTTCGTTGTACTGTTTTTTGGTAAATGGTCCTACCATGTTATAAAACACCGCCCTCAAACCTCCATTTAAAGTAAACCTCTGATTTATGTGCCACTCATCCATGGCATACACGGCTAATTCGTGGGCATATTGTTTACTAATCTCTTCATCTAAAATAACACTTCCCACTTGGCCTGTTAATATACCAGGTGTGAAGGTATGAAAAGTGTAATTCAAGCCAAATTTTGCTTGGTGTTTATCGGATATAAACCATGTATAATCGTTCTTCACATTCCAGTCTTGTATGCCACTTCGCACATTGAAACCACTGGTGCCAAAAGTAAAATTGTTAAACAAATCATACCTATTATAAAGCAAACTTGTATTACAAAACAACCTTGAATTAAAAACATGATTCCATCTTAGGGTAGCAGTAGAATTGCCCCAACCAAAGTCGAAATAAACCGACTTGTTCATGGGGCTGTTGTAGTTTAAAATATCCCTTCCAAAATAACCCGAGAAAAACAGTTTATCCTTTTGCCCCAAATTAAAATTCATCTTTAGGTTGATGTCATAAAAATAGTAACTATTACCCTTCAAATTATCTGGCAAAAAGGGACGAGCTAAAACATCTACATAGGTTCTTCTAACAGCCACAAGAAAACTACTTCTTCCTTTTTGTATAGGCCCTTCAGCCGACAAACGTGAGGCAATCAACCCAACGCCACCATTTACTACATACTTTTGGTTATTGCCTTCACGCAAATTCACATTGAGGATTGACGATAACCTACCCCCATAATTGGCAGGCATTCCCCCTTTGATAATGTCAATATTTTTTACGGCATCTGTATTAAAAACCGATAAGAAACCAAACAAATGTGATGGATTATAAACCACAGCTTCATCCATCAAGATAAGGTTTTGGTCGGGCCCACCACCACGAACATAAAACCCTGTGCTTCCTTCTCCCCCACTTTTTATGCCTGGCAAAAGGGTTATAGCTTTAAGAACATCGGGCTCGCCAAAAATAACGGGTAAACTCTTTACTTGTTGACCCGTAATTTCCATTCTACTCATCTCGGTACTCTTCACATTCTTATCTTCACGTTCGCCTGTAATAACAACTTCTTTGGTCTCATTCACCTGCATCTCCATCTTTTGGTTGACGACCATGTTTTTATCTAACACAACAGGAATACTAATGGTTTTAAAACCTAGATAAGAAAACACCAAGGTGTATTTGCCTTGGGGTAACGACAAAGAATAATAACCATACGAATTGGTGGCTGTTCCCATTTTTAATTCATCCACTTTTACCGTAGCACCAATAAGACTTTCTCCATTGCTATTTTCGTTTAAGTATCCGCTTATGGTATATTTTTTTTGTGCCGATACTGGAAGCACAAGCAATGTGAACACTAAAGCTACAAGTATGTATCGTATTGTTTTGGTCAAGTAAGATGTATAAAATTGGTTACTATTAATGTATGCAAATGTAAGCTCGAAACAGCTATGCTTTCAAAAAATATTTATTTGTGCCGATGCACAATTTCTTACTAAAAAAATATAATATTTGAAGACTAATTTACAATTCTAATGAGAAAGACGGTATTACTATTAATTACATTTATTGCCTTAAGCATATCTTGTTCAAACGACCCAAGAAGCAAATTATCTCAAACTGGAAATTTTGGCGAAACTATTGAAAACACAAACGACTCGAAAGATGCAATTGCAGCCTATAGCACCATTGAACAAACTGACACAAACGAAACAGGTATATTTAGCGGAACCATTGCCAATTACTGCAAGGGCGAAGGCTGCTGGATGACTTTAGAAAATGGTAGCAAACAACCCATTTTGGTTGATATTGAAGACAAAGCATTTGTATTGCCTCGAAAAATTGAAGGGAAAAAAGCCTACGTAAAAGGCACGATGGTAAAAGACAGTACTGAAATTAAAATACTAGCAAAAGGAATTTTGATTCAATAGAAAAATTATGCCAACTCTTCAGCCGAACTATGCTGTTTGGCATAATCTAAAATAGCATTCACACTATGTCTTGATGGTGATAGCTCCGCTTCTTTTAGTCCCTCAATGGTTTGAAGTATTTCATCATACGACTTTTTGAAATTCTCGTTCGACTTCAAATGCAATTCGATTTGAGCATTTTCCGTGGGTGTAGTTTCTTTGTATATATAGCGTAAAAGAGATTCTTCAGTGTAGATTTGATTCATATATTTTGGTTAAGTAAAAGTTTAACGATGTTCTATCTTTTCATATTGCATATATAAAAAAGATTTTCCATAATTCACTATAAATCAATAGTAAAATATTAAGAATTTATGAATGCGGCAATATAAGGAGGATTGATAAATGACTCTGACGAAATTGGCCCAAGAATATAGAGAAGTTAATAATTCAACAATGTCCCATGAATTATAGCTTTAACAATTAAGGTTTTTTGGGATTCTTGGTAGGCAATAACCCAATCATTAATAATAAAACATTTGAGTTGTAGTTTAGCAAACTCCGGATACTTACAAACTGCATATTTTGCATGACTTTTAAGTGCATTCTTTATTTTTATTAAAAAAGAATTCAAATATCGATTGCCCGCACCTAAGGTGTTTTTAGACTCAACAAATTCGGCAAGTTCATTCAGTGTGTCCCAAGCTTCTTTTGAAATTTCAAGCTTTTGTTTCATCTATCAGTTTGTTCAAATCTATAGTTTCGCTAAGCATACAGCGGTTTAGATATTCAGCCAATTCAGCATCAGTAGCTAACCTTCCCATGCCAAATGCAGCATCTTTAGCCGTAAGTTTTTTAGGGTTATATTTTATTTGCTGTTGGTCTAAAAATTCAAATACATTTTTAGCCTTCTCTGTCTTTTCATCAATTTCAATTTCAAAAGTCATAGCAGAAAATTATTGTGTAACAAATCTATAAAAATATCGAACAAATAAAAATCAGATAATTACAGTTTTTTAGATTTGAAGTTGCTTTTTAGTAACTGAACTATTAAGAAAGCTTTGGAGGCAATTCCCCTACCTTACCCAATTGGCAATATATGACATTAATTTATTTGGGAAAATTAAAACCCATTGATTACATTTGAAAAGCAAAACAATATGACAGCCCACAGCCCACAGCCCACAGCCCACAGCCCACAGCCCACAGCCCACAGCCCACAGCTAACTGCGTTGCAAGTAAACCCTACCCCATAAATACTTGTAGTTTTTTTGTTTGCACTTACACTCCAAACTTTTGCGCCCCTACTAAAAACTTTTTCACCTTAGGTTTTGCATCCAACACCTTTGGTAATACTTTTTGCACCATAGGTTTCAAACAAAATACCTTTAGTGAAAACATTTTCACCCAAAGTTTTGTGTTCAACACTTCAAGTTTTCATTCCAACACTTTAAGTAAAAACTTTTTTAGTTCAGGTTTTTCGACTGCTACCAAGCATTATAAATCTGCAATTTCTAATTCTCAATTCAAAATTATAATTCCTAATTCTCAATTTTAAATTCTTAATTAAAAAAAACATGTCAAGAATCATTTTACCAAGAAATCCAGATGATGTATTAGCATTAATGGATAGCATCATTAAAAAAGAAGAGTCGCTAGCGCCTAATGGCAACCTTAGCGCAACCGAGCTAAAAGACCTAAAAACGTATTATGCCACTGCATTGGCAGCTCGCAAGCAACAAATACTATTGTATAACCAAGCCGAAGAACAAACCAAAGCTTACGAAAACGCTTTGGGAACAGATGCTAAAATAGACCAACCGGGCAATGCCAAATACATATACACAGGATTGCGTGATATATTGGCAGGCAAAAATAAAAGCAACCTAAAAATGCTTGCCGATTGGGGTTTTGATGTGGTGGATGAAGCAGCACCCAAAAAACCTAAGAATGCATAAGCCCAACAGCCTCTGAGCATACCGAAACGAGCACTGAGCGGAGCCGAAGTGGCGTTTCGGTATTTCAACTCCGCTCAATAACCGAAACGGGTACTTCGGCTATTAAACATTATCAAGACAATAAAACTAAACCAAAACATAAAATGAAAAAAACAATTACAAACACAATGAAAAAATCATTACTAATTATTGCTTGCATTATAGCAACTCTTAGTTTTACGCTTAGCTCTTGTAGCAAAGATGAAACAAAAACACCTGCTGTAGCTACAGATGTTAGAGACCAAGCAGTTGGAACCTACACTTATGTATTGCAAGCCAATTCTCTAAATTCTGATGGAAGTATTACTGCTGTTGGAGATAAGTCAACAGGTGCTTTTACTGTTGAAAAAGGAACAATTACAAGTACAATCTTAATTAAAGAAGCAGGAGACCTTTTTGCAACTGGAAGCAAGATAACAAGCGCAAGTAATGGATTAGCATTTGATGTGAATGACCAAACATTGCAAGACACTCTATCCCTTACAGGTTTTAACTATTTTTTACTTGGAGGTGGAGTTAAATATAGTGGAGGTTTTTACACTGCAACAAATACACTGTCGATTGCTTACAAAGTAACAAATACTAAAAGTGGACAGGTAGTAGTCGTTTTAACATGGGAATGCACAAAAATAAAATAATAACTATTTCCGTGAAGTAGGGTATTTATACCCGAAAAGTAGGGGCGAAAAATATTTCGCAACTACAAGACACAAACAAAAAATCCCGCAATAGCGGGATTTTTTGTTTTTAATAAGAAGTCGGATGTTTCTATCCTAGTTATGAAAAAAGTCTTCGACAAATTTAGCAATTGGCATTAGCCCAAGCATATACTTCGTCAGTTGTGCATCCTATCGTTCTGCAACTTGCTTGTATGTGCATACTTGGAACTTCTTTTTCATCACCCCAAACTGGAATACTTCTTGGGCTGCCTTTCTTTGTCCAAATATCATGGCTGCCTTTTGTTCTGTTATACTTATAGCCTTTGTGTGTAAGAAAGTTTTCCCAGCATTTTGTTCTTAGCGGTTTATAAGTCATAAAAATTAAACCGCTAATATTTCAACCTCCACCGCATCTCCAACAGCGTTGTAGTTTTTCAATTCACCTTTAACATCAACAAATACTTTAGAGTATTCTTTATTTTTATTCAAATTATGTATCCAACCCAAATTAACCAATTCGGCTTCGAGTTTCTTTGTAGGTAAATCAATTAGATAAGAGAAATAATCATCAAGCGAAAATTTCAACATTTCAAACGCTTTTTCTTTAGTCTCTCCGTATCCAGTTAGTTGAAAAGAGGGTAGATAAATAATAATTTGTCGGGTGTCTTTATCTCTATAATTTAAACACTCAACGAAACCATTTATTTTCTTTTTTGTTCTGTTAATTCTAATAAATTCGTCCTTCTTTTCTTCCTTCGGAATTAATTTTAGGTTATTCATATCGGTCAATATTTTTAAGGGCTCTCAATATTATATCTTTTGTTTTATATTATCAACAAGTATTCAAACCCTAATTATTTTGAAATTATTTTCACACAATCCCAATTAAATGCTCAACACATTTACAGCTTCAAATGCCTATTACCCTTTTATGCAAAATCACCCAACTGCGGTCTAATCAATATCTCTTCCACATCCGTATTGGCCGAAAGTTGGTGGATATCCCAAATGCTTTGGGCAATATCTTCTGCTTTTATAAATCTTTCTTCAGGTAAATCTGTTCCAGCCCAACTATTTGTCAGAGTAGCACCAGGAAGAACAGCAGTAACCCTTACTCCTGTTGGCATTAGTTCTTCTCTCAAACCTTTGCTAAAACCCAACATAGCATGCTTGCTTATACAATAACTAGCACCATTGCTGTATGCCTTGATACTTGCAGTGCTGCAAATATTAAAAATATGGCCACTTTTTTGGGCAATCATCTTAGGCGCAATAACCCTACTCAAGTGATAAGCGCTTGCTAAATTGGTATTCATTTGTTGCTCAAAAATCCCATCTTCCTCATTTAGCAATGAACCTGGAATAAAGACCCCTGCATTGTTCACTAGAATATCAATTTTTTCAAATTCATCTGTTACGTCATAAGCAAAAGCCAAGACATCGTTTTTATCACTCACATCGCACAAAGCAAACAAGAATTTTTGTTCTGGGTATTTATTCCAAAGTTCAGCTTTAAAAGCATCTAACGCCTTTTTATCGCGAGCACAGCCCGCTACATTGTATCCATTTTTTGCAAACAGTTCGGCAATAGCGCGTCCTATGCCTTTGGTTATTCCAGTAATAAGTATGGTTGGTTTCATTGTAATTAATCATCGCAATTTCAGCAATGCCAAGCAATCGCTAATAACAAATAACTCACAAGACTGGGAATAAATATTACAGCCTTATTAATATGGTTTTGAATATCATTTTTAGTGTTGAAAAAAAGTTTCTTTAACCTAAATTCGGGATGATTTATGTTTACTAATTCAACCATCCCCCAAAAACCAAAAACATTTTCTCTCAGATTTAATGAAGGTCGATTGTAAATGCAATCCGAACGCAAAGCCGATTTTCACAGTGCGTGCAAAAAGATTTCATGCAGAGGTTTGTGAAGCCTTAAATGTTTTGCATTGGGTTGTGCTGTGCGTGGGGCAAAAGATTTACAGCGGCACGGAGAAATCTTTTGATGTTGGCTAGCAGCAAGGTCAGGCACATTGAAAATCGAAACTCTTTTGGTTGTACCTTTTGGAGTTATCAAAAGGTACAAATAAAAAATACTTAAAATCTACTTGATAGACATGGCATTTGCCACATTTCTCGCTATAGTCCATCTACCTCTTTGGGTATAATGTTCACTCGTCCATCTTTTTTCAGTAAACTCTTTGCCTGCAACCGCTGATAAATTATCAACTACTAAAACACCTTTATCAGTATAGCGTTTGATAAGCATTTGGGCATTTTCTTTCATCACATCTGTCAATGCCTTTCCAACAAGCGAATCAGCATACTCCATATTTTCAGCTAATAGATTATAAACCAATTTGAGTTTTTTTCTTTTAGCAATTTCTACTATCTCATCAAAATCTTTTATTCTAGGATTTGAACTTGGAACAATTGTAAAAGCATACGTCTTAATATAACTAGTAGCAAGCTCAATGCGGGGCATATCCCAATCCCCATTGGGTGTAGTAAAGTTTAATACATTGCCACCACCCACTGCATTGTCCCATGCCCTCACATTTTTATATGGAAAGGTATCAGGCAAATGAATATAATCGTGTCGCCAATGATCTTCCATAATATGTCCTCGCATTTGATCGTTTTGGTTATCAAACCCATTAAATGCAAGTTTTATTCTCTTGGCTATAGGTGGAATTTGTTCGTACATCACATTGGCTTTCATTAAGGCTGTTTCCATCTTTGAATGTATCCAATTTGCACCAAATGACCTGAGGTTTAAGGTCACAATAAGTGTTTTTACCTTGGCATCATCTTTAATATTTTCAATTAATGATTTATAGGTTTTGGCATGAATAGCACCATGATCAATTGCCATTACTTTCTTGGGAGATAAGCTATCAATCATTTGGGCAATTGTCAATAAACATGTATCATCATCGGCAAGAGTGGCATTGGAAGATTCAGCAAAATAAAGTACATCACTCGTGAATTGTAAGCTATCTATTTTCAATAGCATCTCGGCATCTGACTCTTTCAAATCTTGCCTATAAAAATACTTTTCGTACATAATATTAGCCAAGACCAAGTATAATACAAGCATCAAAAAAGCCAAACCAATTTTAAATAATATCTTCTTCATGGCTAAAATTGAAAATAAATAAATGGAAAACTTTTGATACCACTAAAGAGCAATAAACACAAAATAAGCACTGAATAAATTGCCCAACGGAAAGAAATTTGTTTTGATGCCAACCAATTATCAAAGCGGGTATTTATTATGGCTAGTTCTAGAGAAACAAATATTGCTAACATCGATAATGGAATACATGATACCTGCAAATGTTTGTTAGCCTCAATGCCATAACTCATACTTTGTTTCAAAATTGCTAATGAACATGTTAAATCTTTTGCTCTGAAGAACACCCAAATAATTACAACCACTGCAAAAGTAACAAGCATACTTATAATTGAAAACAATTTCAACTGCTTGATTTGAGTTGGTATAATATTAGAAACACCTTTATCTAACAAATAAGCTATTCCATGAAGAATACCCCAAACAATAAAGGTATAATTAGCACCATGCCAAAAGCCACTCACAGCAAACAAAAACAGCACATTGATTATCCAACGGAAGGTTTTCACTCTACTACCACCCATACTAAAAAAAACATAATCGCGAAACCATGTGCTTAATGAAATATGCCAACGTTTCCAAAAGTCTTGAATACCTAAGGCAAAATAAGGTTGCTTGAAATTATCCATTAGGTGAATACCAAGCATCCTTGCAGCCCCCAAAGCCACAGTAGAGTATCCATAAAAATCAGCATAAATTTGAATGGCAAAGGCAATCATAGCCATCCAAACTGATGAAGAATAATAACTTTCAGGTGCTTGATAAACCTCATCCACCATAGGTGCTAGGTTATCGGCAATACACATTTTTACAAATAACCCATATAATACCAAACGCAAACCATGACTAAAATTTTCATAGCTTAAACGCTGAGAAATCCTGAGTTCATTGCCCAATCTCTCATATCGTTCAATAGGGCCTGCCACCATTTGAGGAAAAAACAGCACATAATTGGCAAAATAACCTATATGCTTTTCTGCTTTCTGTTTCTTTCTATATACTTCAATTGTATAACTTAATGACTGAAAAGTATGAAATGAAAGGCCAATAGGTAGAATGATATCTAAGTTCTTTATATGTTTTGAAATATGAACAAATGGAGCAGTTTCATTAAATATATCTATAAAAAAATTGGTGTATTTGAAATAACTTAGTAACCCAATATTGCTTATTATACTTATAACTAACCACCACCACCGTTTCCGTCCTTCGCTCCTTTCTATAAGCAGGCCACACACATAATCAATTATAATAACAGCATACAGAACAAATACATAAGGAAAATAAAATACTGAATAGAAATACGAACTAGCAATGAATAGCAATATCCATCGGTATTTGTGCGCCAACAGATAATACAGCAGCACCACTACGGGTAGAAAAAATATAAATTGCAGGGAATTAAAAAGCATTTCTTATCTGTTCACTAGAAAACAAATAAAACAAAAAGAAACGAATGAACACATGCCTTTACCTAAATTCAATTTCATTTGATTTTAAAGCCACATCAATTTCAACCCAAATTACATTCAAATAGTAGCTCGTGTAGCAAATAGCTATTCGCCTTATTTTAGCAGCCTCTTCTACCTCTTGCAAAGCAGCAATTTTATATTTTCTATTTGACATGATGCAGGGAAGTGGTTTTCCCTCTACGCTACTCTTGCCATCGAAAAAAGCCTCATAAAAACCATCACCCGTTATCGAATCTACTTTAGATTTATTAATACCAACCGTTCGGCTATAAATATCAATGCCATTAAACTCTACCTGTTTGGGCTTGCATGGTTTAACAAAGATATAATCACCCACACGTATATTTTTTTTTACTTGAGCAAAAACAGTTTGTGTGCAAATCAAAAGTAGGGTTAACGCAAATATTTTAATTAACTTTCTGTCCATTTACATATCTATCTATACCTATCAATTGACCATCAATATTATATTTTTTCCATACACTGTCTGGCTTTTCATAATTGAAATAACCGCTACATTCAAGAATGCCATTTGGGTAATATTTTAAATATGGCCCATGTTTTACATATATTATTGTATCATAATCTGTCCCATCTCGCTTTCCAAATTTCATTTGCCTAACATGATGAAAAATTTCTTTTACTTGTTTTTTATCGTTATCAAAATAATAATACGTTTTACCATTTTCATCATCAATAACCTGACATTTTACGTTGGTCAAAAATGCAAAACTTAATATAGACAACAAACATAATTTCTTCATAAAAAATCTTTAATTTTAAGAATAAAGCATATTTAAATACTAGAAATAATTCATATACAAAACTCAAAAAGGACTTACAAATTCATTAAATTTTGGTAGTGCTTTGTCTTTATCACTCACAATAGGATTTGAAGTTTGCCATTTAATTTTCAAATCTGAATCATCCCAATAAATACCACCTTCTGAATCTTTATTATACAAATTTGTACACTTATATTGAAAAATAGTATTGTCTTGGAGCGTTTCAAATCCATGTGCAAAACCAGGAGGGATATAAAACATACGCATATTATCACTACTAAGCACAATATCGTAGTGTTGTCCATAGGTAGCTGATTGTTTTCTAATATCAACCACCACATCAAACACAGCACCTTGAACAACCCTCACTAATTTGCCTTGCTCAAAGGGTGCAGCCTGAAAATGCAAACCTCTAATAGCACCCATTTGCGATAATGACTGATTGTCTTGAATAAAATTATCTTTAATACCTGCTTTATAAAATTTATCTGCATTATAACTTTCGTAAAAATACCCTCGCTCGTCTTTAAATACTTGCGGTTCAATAATTAATAATCCCTCAATGTGTGTAGTAACAATGTTCATGTTGGGCAAAAGTATAAAAAGACAACGGATTGCAAATATAAATTGCCATACATATCAACACTGTGGATAGGAATTGAATATTTTTTATGTGAAAATCTTTCGCCTTTGTTGGTATTCCTCAGCAACAAACATTATCATATACTTGTTGGTGCACCACGCATTACCCAAATCACAACACCCAAACAAGGGCTTAAAAGGGCGAAAATTTATATTTATTTAGAATTTAACACTGAATCTAAGGATAGTAGGATTTTTACAGCTTATATAGATAATTATACCATTTAATTTGAAAATTAATCCACTTAAAAAAAATAAAATTTGTTTTTATCCTATTAAAAATATACGTTTGAAATACTAATTTACAACATTATGAAAACATCAAACATCAAACATCAAACATCAAACATCAATAATACTAAAAATTAGTATTACTCTTTTTATGTTATTTAACCTAATGAATACGGTTCGAGCTCAGTGGACTGTAATTAGCGAATTAGATTGTCCATACAAAATTACCATTACCTGTGATGATGACGCTACTACTGGTACATCACAAACAATGTGTTGTAATTTTTGGAATGACCCTGGTACATATACCATAAATGGTCCATCTTGCCCTTGCTCAAACCCTCGTTTTAGTATTAATTCAGATCCTACTGGTTATGGCAATGGTGTCATAAATTTTACACTTAGTCATTACCTTACAACAGTTTCTCCTATTTATGGAGGTACAGGACATATTGACCCTAACGATGGTAGCGACCCAAATAATGAATTTTTATACTGCTGTTGCAATACATGCCCTATTCCTGCTCCAAATTATGATGGTTGTATTGGAAATGGCTGCGCTGCCATAATAATAAATGCCGAAACTTGCACCATTACACTAAATAAACCTACAGGTTGTAGATAAATTTAGAGAAAAGCACATTATGAAAAATCTAATTTTTCT
>CAIVPY010000413.1 GCA_903907885.1 uncultured Bacteroidota bacterium | reverse complement strand
TGATGGTAACCCAATTGCTTACTTTTCATTTTTTTGAAATCTTATCTCTTTTAATTAAAGACTAATCAAAATGAACACAAAAAAAACAGGCTAACTTATTGGTTCAATTACGAAGTATTATCAAACAGATAAGAATAACTAGGCTTGACCAGTAGTGCCACCGAAGTTCAATGGTATGGCGGGCATATTATCCAAAACGGTTATTTCGCCATTCATATCTTCGTATTTGTTGATGTTGTCTGACAAGGCTAGTAGTAAACGCTTTGCATGCTCGGGAGTTAAAACGATACGTGCTTTCACTTTTGCTTTAGGCACTCCCGGCATAAGTCTAATAAAATCAACTACAAACTCACTGTTTGAATGAGTAATAATAGCTAGATTTGAATAGGTTCCTTCAGCAATTTCTTCGCTTAGTTCTATGTTAATTTGGTTTTGATTTTGGTTTTCCATGATAATAATTATGGATTCAAATATAAGTATTTTCTTTTTGTAATATTTTTGGTAAAACAATTTAATAAGAACTAATTCTATTTTATTATTTAAAAAAAATTCCAAATGACGATAAGGATAATATTGCAAATTGAATTTGAGGTTGTTACTGAAAGAAAAGTGTTTAGTTTGTATATTTGTCCGTAAAAAGTTAAAAAAATGATTAGCATTTACCATAACAACCGCTGCAGTAAAAGCAGAGACTCTCTTGCAATACTAAACGAAAAGAATATTGACTATAAAGTTATCGAATACATTAAAACACCTCTAACTTTCGATGAATTAAAAGCACTTTTGAAAAAACTAAGAATGAAACCTCATGACTTAATTAGAAAAGGGGAAAGTGTTTTTAAAGAGTCTTACAAAGATAAAATATTGGATGATGACGAATGGATTGAGATAATGGTAAATAACCCTATATTGATAGAAAGACCTATTATTGTAAAAGGTAACAAAGCAGTAGTAGGTCGCCCACCAGAAAAGGTATTAGAATTACTTTAAAATAGAATCAATAAACAAGATTAACTATCTTGCACTTGGAGATACTTCCATGCTTTCAAAATCCGATTTTAAGTATTTGTAATGAGCGGCTATTGCTATCATAGCTGCATTATCTGTGCAGTATTCAAATGCAGGTACAAAGGTTTGCCATGCTTGTTTTTGCCCTTCGCTTTCAACCGCTTTTCTAAGTGCACTATTTGCTGAAACACCACCTGCCAATGCTATTTGTTTGATACCTGTCAAATTTGATGCTTTCACTAGTTTTTTCATCAAATGATAGATTATTGATTGCTGCATACTTGCACAAATGTCTGATAAATTTTCATTCACGAAGTTTGGATTATCTTTCACTTGTTCTCTTACAAAATAAAGAAACGAAGTTTTTAAACCACTAAAACTATAATTTAAATCAGAAATATCTGGTTTGGCAAATTCATATTTATGAGGATTACCACCTACAGAATACTTATCAATTAATGGACCACCAGGATAAGGCAAATTTAAAATTTTAGCCGCTTTGTCAAAAGCTTCACCTGCAGCATCGTCAAGGGTTTTACCAATAATTTCAAAATCGAAATAATCACGCATTAACACAATTTGAGTGTGACCTCCGCTTACGGTTAAACAAAGAAAAGGAAAGCTTGGTTTAGGATCATCGATAAAATGTGCTAAAACATGTGCATGCATATGATGAACTCCAATGATTGGTATGTTTAAAGATTGAGCCAGTGATTTAGCAAACGAACAGCCCACCATCAGAGAGCCTATAAGTCCCGGACTTTGGGTAAACGCTATTGCTGATAAACCACTTAAAGAAATACCTGCATTTTTTATTGCCAAATCTACCACGGGTAATATATTAGCTTGGTGTGCTCGGCTTGCCAATTCAGGTACAACTCCTCCAAAGGCTTCATGCACCTTTTGCCCAGCTACCAAATTAGACAATATTTTACCATCGCTAATAACAGAAGCTGAAGTATCATCACAACTTGACTCGATTGCTAAAATAATTATTGGCATATTGAGGCTCAAATGTACAATTAACAAAATGTTGGAACAAACTTTGCCATGAAAACTCAATCATACAATAGCAAAAAAGTATATTGCGAATCGGTTTGCGTAAGTTAGTTATCAAAATATCATACACATTGATGGGAGTATTCTTTGCCTTCATGATATTGATATACCTTGTTTTTAATAGTACTCCTTTTCAAAATTTTATAATTCACAGGGTTGACAAATGGCTTTCGGGTGCATTTAAAACCGAAATCACTATTGATAAAATAAATTATGATGGATGGACTTATTTTAGCATAGATAATATAT
The DNA here is from genome assembly GCA_903907885.1 of uncultured Bacteroidota bacterium. GTDB lineage: Bacteria > Bacteroidota > Bacteroidia > UKL13-3 > UKL13-3 > RGVD01. Next base: position 1,576 of record CAIVPY010000413.1, on the reverse strand, counting down.
ACTGGGGCGACCAAAAACAAGATACGTTATTTTTTGTAAAGAAAATACAATTTGATATAGCTGGTGTTGAGATTGATAGTATGCGTTTTGTGCTTGATGATGTGCATGTAAATGGCGCCATTTGCAAAATTGTAACTTATCCAGACAAGACATTTAACATAGATGTGCTTTTTAACATCTTGAATCCATTAGATACTATCCATGACCCAAAGGCGCTTAAATTTAAATTGTTTTTTAATGATATTACTGCTGAAAATACTCGATTTCAACTAATAGACTCAACTAAGAAATTTTCGCCCGAAGGATTTGACCCCTATAATATTTGTTTTAGTAATATTAAACTCAGAGCTAAACATTTTAAAATAATTGAAGACTCACTTCATTTCAAAATTCGCTCTTTTAGTGGTGTCGAGCGAAGTGGATTTGCCATTCAAAACATGAAAAGCATCACAACAATATGTCCTACATTGATGGAGTTTGACAAGATGAGATTGGAAACAGAAAACAGTATAATAAAAGATTATGCAAGTATGAAATACCATAGTTGGGACTCGTTGGCAAACAATTTTATTAGTAATGTGTATATGAAAGGAAATATAAAAGAGAGTGAAGTGGATATTAAAGATATTGCTTTTTTTGCTCCTTTGCTCAATACTTTTCATTACAAAGCTACTGTGAATGGAAAACTAAGCGGCACTATTGATAATTTTAAAGTGAAAGATGTAGATGTGAGATATGCCAATAATACTAGATTCAAAGGCCAAGTTTCTTTAAATGGTTTACCAAATATCGATCAAACTTTTATTGATGTGCAAACAGAATATGCTAGCAGTATTGAAAGTGAGATAGAGAAAATTATTGATTATGATTTACCAAATGAGTTTTTTCACTCACTTGGTTTGGTTAAGTATAAAGGTAACTACACAGGGTTTATAAACGACTTTGTAAGCTATGGTGAAATTGAAACCGTGTATGGAAAAATTACTACGGATTTGAACATGAAGCTCCCCAATTTTGATCCTATCTTGGCTTCATATTCAGGAAATTTAGATTTAAAAGATTTTAATATTGGTGGTTTAACAAATACAAAAGACTGGATTGGACACACTACATTAAAATCATCTTTAATAGGTAAAGGCTTAGATTTAAAACTCATCAGAGCAAACATAAATACCAAAATAACATACCTTGATTTCAATCAATATAGATACACAAATATTGATTTTAATGGATTGTTAAATAAAAAATATTTTAGTGGTAAAATAAATTGTGATGACGAAAACATTAAGTTTAATATCGATGGGAAGGCTGATTTTAACAAAAACTATCCTGAGTTTGTGTTTAAGAGTAATATAGAAAAGCTAAAATTAAAAAAACTTAATTTTTGGGATAAAGACATTAATGTTCAAACGCATATTGATGGCGACTTCAACATCAAAGATTTTGATCACAACAATGGTAAACTGAACATACGTAATACCTATTTTGAATATAACGGATTTGAATATACTTTTAATCATTTTGATATCCATTCTGAAAATGACATAAAGAAAAACCTTAACATCAACTCCGATTT
>CAIVPY010000412.1 GCA_903907885.1 uncultured Bacteroidota bacterium | reverse complement strand
GAAGGCAAAACAATATGCAAGTCATCTGGATGAATTACTTTTTCAATAATGTCACCAAGTCTTCCAGTATATAAATTTTTATCTATTCCAAATATGAGAAACATTTCATCTGACCAAGTAACTTCGCTTGTTTTTAAATCCCACTTCCAATGTCCAATATGTGCAATAGTTTGTGCTCTTTTAAAATCATTTTCTGAAACATGTAGTTTCACTTCGTTTTCTTTAAGTGCGAGTTCTTTATATTTTAGTTCAGATATATCTCTACCGATGCCAATTATTCCTGTTATAATATTATCTGTAATTAACGGAGATAAGGACGTTTGATAATAAGTAACTGTGTTCCCAATAATTACGTTCCATTCATAAACTACATATTCACCTTTTAACGCTCTTGCATTTGCTTGTTCATGAATTTCAAAATTATCAGCCAATATTTCTCTTCCTGTCTTGCCTATAAAATCTGACTTTGACATTCCAGTTCGTTCCACCCAATCTCCAAATATTTCAGTATGCTTTTGTTCTGTATCTAATATAAATACAATATCAGAAGTTGAATTAATATAATTTTCTAAACGCTCTTTTGTTTCATTGTTTTTTTTCTTTACATAAATTAATTCATTTGTACATTTTTTAATTTCTTCTTTATGAAAAGCATTATCAAATCGAAAAATTTCATTTTGCTTCTTAAGTTCTGCAAGTTGATTTTCTAATTCTTCGTAAGTTGGTTTAATATTTTTCATAAATTTTTGTAGTTATATTTTAATTTCCGAAAATTATTATTTTTAATAAAGCAATCTTTTAGCTCAAGGTGTTTTGGAGCATAGTTCGTAACTTGTATATAGGTCTCATAAATAGTCCTTTTATATTCAAAGATATTCTTTATTTATAAATACAAATCATTAAAAGGGTTTTATTTTTTTGCCTATGGTGGCTGATTAATGCAGCTCATCTACTATTTAGTGAATGGTGTTTTTTAATATAAACAGAAAAGGCTGTATAAAAGTAATATATGGTATGTCAGTTCGAGCTGAGTCGAGAACGATGAATCTAAGAGTCTGTCTATTTTTCGACTCCGCTCAAAATGACAGACAATGAAAAGGCTGCACGAATATCAGACAGCCTTTTTTTATTTCATATCATCTAACTTCTTTTGCAGGGCAAACATTTCATCACGTAGTCTGGCAGCTTCCATAAAGTCTAGTTCTTTGGCTGCTTTTTGCATACGTTTTTGGGTTTCGGCAAGTATTTTTTGGAGTTTTGGTTTACTCAAGTATTCCATAACTGGGTCAGCGGCAATATTGAATTCTTCGGGCTCCACATAGGCTTTAGCTATGCCTTGGCTAATAATACTTTTGGCATCGGCTATGCTGGTTTGCTTCATTATTTCGTCCTTGCTTCTTCTGATGGTGGTAGGGGTTATGCCATGTTTTGTATTATATGCAATCTGAATGTCACGTCTTCTATAGGTTTCATCAATGGTTCGTTTCATGCTATCAGTCATCACATCGGCATACATAATTACTTTGCCTCTATCATTCCTAGCGGCACGTCCTATGGTTTGTGTTAGGGATTTATCGTTTCGCAAAAAACCTTCTTTGTCAGCATCCATAATGGCAACCAAACTTACTTCGGGCAAATCCAATCCTTCTCTGAGTAAGTTTACACCAATCAACACATCAAATACACCTAAACGTAAGTCTCTAAGTATTTCAACTCGGTCGAGGGTTTTCACCTCGCTATGAATGTAATTACACTTAATATTTAAACGGGTCATATACTTGCTTAATTCCTCTGCCATGCGTTTGGTAAGCGTAGTAACAAGTATTCTATCACCCATTTTGATGCGTTCATCTATTTCATCCAACAAATCATCTACTTGATTTAAACAAGGACGAACCTCAATAGTTGGGTCTAATAAACCCGTTGGGCGAATAATTTGTTCCACCAAAACACCACCTGCTTGTTGTATCTCATAGTCAGCAGGAGTGGCACTCACAAAAATGGTTTGAGGTATCATGCCTTCAAATTCAGAAAAAGTCAAAGGACGATTGTCCATAGCTGAGGGGAGTCTAAAACCATACTCAACCAAGTTTTGTTTACGGCTTCTATCTCCACCATACATGGCACGCACTTGCGGCATCGATACGTGGCTTTCATCCACCATCAACAAAAAGTCTTTAGGAAAATAATCGATTATGCAGAACGGTCTGTCACCTGCATTTCTCTTGTCCATATACCTACTATAATTTTCGATACCGCTGCAATAACCCAACTCACGCATCATCTCTAAATCAAAATTGGTTCTTTCTTCAAGTCGCTTTGCTTCTAAGTGTTTTCCAATGCTTTTAAAATACTCAATCTGTGCCACCAAATCATCTTGTATTTGAATCATGGCTTCACGCAATTGTTCTTTTGGTGTTACGTATAAGTTGGCAGGGAAAATGGCAATATCTTTTGCCGACTCTTGTTTTTTTCCACTCACAGGGTTGATGATATCAATGCTTTCAACCTCGTCACCAAAAAATTGTATGCGAAAAGCAAAGTCGGCATAAGCAGGAAATACATCTACTACATCGCCTTTTACTCTAAAGTTACCCCGATTAAAATCTGCAGTAGTTCTACTATATAGCGAATCTACCAATGAAAATAAAAGGGTGTTACGACCAATTTTTTGACCAACGTGCAAACGAACTGTGCTTTTATCATAATCTTTTGGGTTGCCAGCACCATATATACAACTTACCGATGCTACCACTATGATATCTCGCCTGCCACTCATTAAAGCTGAGGTGGCTGATAGCCTCATCTTTTCTATTTCTTCGTTAATGGCTAAATCTTTTTCGATATAAGTGTTACTTGATGGAATAAATGCTTCAGGTTGATAATAGTCGTAATAACTTACAAAATACTCAACTTTATTTTTTGGAAAAAACTGTTTGAACTCACTATACAGCTGGGCTACAAGTGTTTTATTATGACTTAAAATTAAAGTGGGTCTTTGTACCTGTTGTATTACATTAGCCATGGTAAATGTCTTGCCACTTCCTGTTACACCAAGAAGCACTTGCGATTTATCTCCTTGCTGCAAACCCTTTACCAATGCTTTGATAGCACCAGGCTGATCACCCGTTGGAATATAATCTGATGTGATTTCGAATTGCATGATTTGTAAAAAGTGAAATGAGTTAATTGAGGAAATCTATCTTTAATTTTTTATAGATAGATTTTCAAATTACCAATTAATAAACGCCTTGTTAAAAACATCTTGAACCAACATGGCTGTAACTTCTATTATCAATCGAGGCTCCTCTGAGGCTAAACTTAAACTAGCATCAAAATCTACATTTCGGGTAAAAGTTTCTTTAAAATTTTTGGTTTCATCTTTCTTGCTTTCAAAAATAATTTCAATTGCAACTGTTAACCTATTCACCGCATTGGCTTGATTACCCTGAACAGCTGCTGGTGTAACTTTATAGTCAGTTATTTTTCCACTAAATGCAAAATCACCATCTTCTTGCGTTAACTTCAATGATGTTTCGTTAATAAATTTCTGTTTTAACTTTTCTGTCAATGTTTGGCTAAGTGTAGGAGCTACAATATTTGCTGTGTTTTGAATAAATGCCACTGAAAAGCTTTTAGCATCGGGGGGCACACTAGCCCCTGAATGGGTATATATACCACAACCTGAAACCAACATCATACAAAATAAAAACAAGACAAGAATTGATTTTTGCATAGCACAAAACTAATTTATTTTACATAAAAAAAGAGGCCATCCTTTTAAGACAGCCTCTTGGTGAATATTTATTATTTTAGGCATTCGCCTTTTTAGCCGCAACTGCTTTTTTCATCCAATCGTAAGTTACCGATTTCGGTCTTTCAATAGGCAAGCCTAATGCTCTGTCCCATATCAAACTTGCCAATACACCCAATGCACGGCTAACGCCAAACATTACGGTATAAAAATCAGATTCTACCAAACCATAATGCAACAACAATGCACCAGAGTGAGCATCCACATTAGGCCAAGGATTTTTTATTTTACCTGTATTTTCTAAAATAGGAGGAGCTACTTTGTATATTTTCCAAACTATGTTTACCAATCTATCTTCAGGCATATAGGTTTTTGCAAATTCTTGTTGTGCAGTAAATCTAGGGTCGGTTTTGCGCAATACTGCATGACCATAACCAGGAACCACTTTTCCTTCAGTTAAAGTTTTGTGAATATACGCTGCAATTTCATCTTCGCTAGGGTCGTGGCCTATCTCATCTATCATTTCAAAAATCCAACGCACCACTTCTTGATTTGCCAATCCGTGTAATGGACCTGCCAAACCATTCATAGCTGCAGCTAACGAAAGATAAGGATCTGATAATGCAGAACCTACTAAATGTGTGGTATGTGCTGATACGTTTCCTCCTTCATGGTCGGCATGAATGGTTAGATACAAACGCATTAATTTATAAAACTCGTTTTGGTCGATACCTAACATGTGAGCAAAAT
>CAIVPY010000411.1 GCA_903907885.1 uncultured Bacteroidota bacterium | reverse complement strand
AGCAACTTCCTTTATTAATAGTTCTTTTTTAAGCATATTTAACACTTTGTTTAATTCTAATACTTTGTTAGAGTTACTCGAAATGTTTGTGTCAGCAAAGCTTAACTCAATGGTTGAAATTTCATGTTTTATTTTTTCAACTTCAGCTTCAATAATTTCGAAATTTTTGCGTATGCTTTGAATATGGTTTTTACTCGGCTTATTTTTATCATCCGACATAACATCAATTTTCTTTTCTTTTATTTTTTGAACAATTAAAGGGTTAAGTTTTTCATGTTTTTGCTTTTCTTCTAATCTTTTATGATTCCATTCTTCCCACTCGTGGTATGTGCCTAGGTATTCTTTTAATTCTTCATCTTCAATCCACCAAATTTTATTAGCAATACTGCTAACAAAAAATCTATCATGGCTAACTGTAATAAATGTACCTTCATATTGTTGTAAAGCTTTTATTAATATATTGATACTACGCATATCCAAGTGATTTGTAGGCTCATCTAATAATAAAAAATTAGATTCAGTTAATAAGGTTTTTGCTAGTGCTACACGGGCTTTCTCTCCACCACTTAACACTTTAATTTTCTTAAAAACGTCATCTCCGGTAAATAAGAAACACCCTAAAACTGTTCGTAATTCTGTTTCGGGTCTGTCGCTAGCATGATGCGAGAGTTCTTCTAATATTTCAACATTTACATTAAGCGACTCAAGCTGATGCTGAGCATAAAAGGCTTCAGTAACATTGTGTCCTCTTGATATTTTGCCATCAAAAGGTTCAGTTCCTGCAATCATTCTCAGTAGAGTTGATTTACCTTTACCGTTTGCTCCTATTAAAGCAATCTTATCACCCTTCTCTATTCGTGCTGTAGCATTATGCACAATTTCAACCATAGGAAAGGATTTTGAAACATTGTCAATCTCAGCTACCACTCTACCAGACTGAAATGCCAGTTTAAATTTAATGTTGATGTCGGCATTATCCTCTTCAGGTGCTTCTATCTTATCTATTTTATCAAGCATTTTCATTCTGCTTTGAGCCATAGCAGCCTTACTTGCTTTTGCTTTAAAACGATTGATTAACTTTTCCTGATCTTTTATAAATTGTTGTTGATTGTCAAATTGGCGTTGTTGCAACTCATCTCTTTCTAATTTCGAATCAAGAAAAAAGCTATAGTTTCCAGCATATTCGTAGAGTCTTTGGTTGGCTACTTCAACTGTTTTGGTAATCATTTTGTCAAGAAACTCTCTATCATGACTTACTACAATTACAGTTCCTTCATAACCTTGTAAATAGTTTTCTAACCATTCAATAGTGGGTAAGTCTAAGTGATTTGTAGGCTCATCTAGCATAAGAAGATTAGGTCTTTGCAAAAGTAGCTTGGCAAGCATTACCCTCATGCGCCAACCACCTGAGAAAAGTTTGAAAGGTTGCTCTAGCTGTTCAGTTCTAAACCCAAGACCTTCTAATATTTTCTCGCACTTATGCTTAATATTATACCCATCAAGGTTTTCAAACTCATGTTGCTTATCGGCTAGTAAATTTATTATTTCGTCTGAATGGTCGGTTTCAAGTTTAACTAACACCTCTTCAATTTCTTTTTCCAAATCCAATTGACGTTGAAAAGCAGTCATGGCTACATTTAAAATGCTCTCTTCAATTTCAAAACTTAGCAAATCTTGGTTCAAAAACCCGATACTTAAATCTTTTGGTTTTGAAATACTTCCGCCACTTAAGCTGTATTCACCGTTTATTACTCGCAATAAAGTTGATTTGCCTGTTCCATTTCGGCCAATTAGACCAATTCTTTCACCTGGTTTAATATGCCAATTGGCATTTTTGTACAAGTAGCGCCCCCCGAATTCAAAAGAAATATTATTTAAAGCTATCATAAAAAGTGGAGGCAAATGTATGTCAATATTACCAAAATTGCATTTACTTCTAAGGTTTGTTTTGATAAATTATTTTATCTAATTTTTTTTCGAAATACACAAATATAATGTTACAGTTTTTAACTAAAGAAATTGCATAATTTAATTTAAATGATTGATTTTAAATATTCTACACTAATAATCTTATCATGTCTTCTCATAAAATCATCTGGCGGGGTTTTGTGTTTATGTTGATTGATAATTAAAAATGCTTCCTCTGCATTGCTTACAATAAAGCTATTTGATGAATGAAGTAAATCGCCCAACCCTCCTTTTTCAAAACCAATAACGCTAGTGCCAACTAGGATACTTTCGTGTACCACTCTATTCCAACCTTCGAGCAACTGTGTAAAGGCAATTGTATATTCGCTTTCAGCCATGCTTTGCAAATAGGATTCAAAGCGAAAGAAATACCTTACCTCATAATACTCTTCTTTTCTAACTTTTGATGCGTCCAAACTACTGAAATAACAAATAAAACCATTTTGATTTAGTTTGTCTGCTAATTGAAAAATTACAGGATCGTTTTTAAGATGCCATTGCCCCAAATGAATTTGCTTATGCTTTTTATTTGTTATAAAGGGCTTGTAAAATGAATTATCAAACAAATTGGGGAAATAACTAACCTTGTTCTTATGATTAATTTTCGAATTGAAAAAATCAACCCAATATTGAGCGCCTGTTACGATTTGAACATTCTTCATTTTGAAACTGCTTAACATCCAAAACAAACATTTGTAATATAATTTCAATGATCTCGATTTGGCTTCGTTTTTATCATAATTATGCCAAACGATAATAACCTTTCGTTTTGTAAATAGGTTTCTTAGAATGGCAGGTAATGCCAACCTAGTAACAACTATATTAACATTTGCATGTGCGCTAAAGTTTGCCCAAAAGAATAAATAGAGGTGTTGAAAAAAACTATCAAAGAATTTTTCTTTACGAATAGAAATGGCTTTTATATAGAAGTCTTGTTTTTGATAATTCTTGCAAATTTCATCAAACAAAAAGCTTTCATAGCGATAACCACCTGTTTTGTGCAGACCATGAGAAAGGTATCTTATTGTAATATTCTTCAAAAATTGAGGTTTAAAATAGCTTTTTTTAACCAAACAAGTTTGTTCATAGTATTAATAACACTAAAAACCAGCTGTTTGTAAATAATCTCATTGTTTTTGAAATTAATTTACACTTTTGCAACGATAACAAATTTAGTTTTTAAGAACTTATAATTGCAACATGACAAAGAATTTAGTAATAGTAGAGTCACCAGCGAAGGCGAAAACAATAGAGAAATTTTTGGGAAAAGATTTTACCGTTAGGTCATGCTATGGACATATCCGCGATTTAGCAAAAGGGGATGATGCTATAGATATTAAGAACAACTTTAACCCTCATTATGAGATAAGTGATGATAAGAAAGCCATTGTTAGCGAGCTTAAAAAACTAAGCAAGGAGGCCGAAATGGTTTGGTTAGCATCCGATGAGGACCGCGAGGGAGAAGCCATTAGTTGGCACCTAAGTGAGGCATTAGAATTGGATGCAAAAAAGACTAAACGTATTGTTTTTCATGAAATTACCAAGCCTGCTATTTTGAGAGCAGTTGAAAATCCAAGAAACATCGACAAGCATCTAGTGGATGCACAACAAGCCCGCAGGGTATTAGATAGATTGGTGGGTTTTGAGTTAAGTCCTGTGTTGTGGCGCAAAGTAAAACCAAGCCTTTCAGCTGGTCGTGTGCAATCAGTTGCGGTTCGTTTAATTGTTGATAGAGAAAGAGAAATCAACTCATTCAATGTGACTTCGGCCTATAAAATAGTAGCTAAGTTCAATGTAGGTGGCAAGACTATGGAGGGTGAACTTGGAAAGAGATTTGCTACAGAACCAGAGGCTCAAGCCTTTTTAGAAAAATGTAAAGGTGCTGATTTTACCATTAAAAATTTAGAAGTAAAACCAGCTGAAAAGTCGCCTGCACCGCCATTTACTACCTCTACCTTACAACAAGAAGCAAGTAGAAAATTAGGATATGGTGTAACTACCACCATGAGCATTGCTCAAAAATTATACGAACATGGATTTATCTCTTATATGCGTACCGACTCGGTAAACTTAAGTGAATTGGCAATTACCAATGCTAAAGATACCATCACCCAAAACTATGGCGGCAATTATAGCAATCCACGCAGATACACTACCAAAAACGATAGTGCACAAGAAGCGCATGAGGCCATTCGTCCAACCTATTTTGAAAACAATGAAGTAGAAGGCACACCACAAGAAAAACGTTTATATGATTTGATTTGGAAACGTGCCATTGCCAGTCAAATGAGTAAAGCACAATTGGAAAGAACCATTGCTACTATCACCATAAGTACTTTGCCTGAAGTGCTTGTTGCTACAGGTGAAGTATTGAAGTTTGATGGATTTTTGAAGGTGTATTTAGAAAGCACTGATGAAGATGGAGATGAAGAAAATAGCAAAATGTTACCACCTTTAAAAGTAGGTGAAAACTTATTGTTGAATGAAATTGAAGCTACCCAAAGATATAGCAAAGCTGCAGCAAGATACACGGAAGCAAGTTTGGTGAAGAAGCTTGAGGAATTAGGCATTGGCCGTCCTTCGACTTATGCGCCAACCATTGGCACTGTGCAAAAACGTGGTTATGTAATCAAAGAAGACAGAGATGGAAAAGAAAGAAATTTCACTGTGCTTACTTTGGCTAAAAACGAAATTAGTAAAGAAGTAAAAACAGAAAAATACGGAACTGAAAAATCAAAACTTTTCCCAAGTGATATCGGCATGGTGGTTACAGATTTCTTGTCAAAACACTTTGAAAATATCATGGACTATAACTTTACAGCCAGTGTAGAGGAAGAGT
>CAIVPY010000410.1 GCA_903907885.1 uncultured Bacteroidota bacterium | reverse complement strand
AGAAATCTTATCCTACACATAAATATTAATGGCTACACCAAAGACAAAAATAAGTGCAAGTGAACTTGAAGAACTATCATACATTTATGTAGATGAATGTTTAGAAAACAAAAGAGAAAATCCCACAGCCAGTGGAAAGGTAGTTTTGATTAAGGATAGGCATATACCTACAATTGATTATTTCCTTAGAATATGGATACCAAAGAAGCATAAACATACTATTTGTAGAACAACTTATTACAACTGGTTAAATGGGAGCAATGAAGAAAAGTTAAACACTATAAAAAACATTGAAGGTCTTTTCAACTCACTTGCAGTTGACATAGTAGCCAATGAAGGTAAAGGTATATTTTTTGCTAAAAATAAACTTAATATGACTGACAGACAGCAAATAGAGCAAGTAGAATTTAAACCAATACAAATACTAGGGATGGAAATTTTATAATTATGGTCATACAATCCTATAAAGAACTAATATTATTTATTAGAACAAACAAATTAAATCCAAAGCAAGCATCAAAGCTTGTTACATTAGCTTTAAATGTAATAAACCTGAATGAATATGAAAATACAGAAAGCTTTATAAAAGACTTAGATGAATTTTGGGAAAAATGGAAAGGAATTAAAGAAAAGCCTATATTCATTTTTAAAGAGAATCAATGAAATGTTTCAGTATAGTTTCAGTAAGCAAAAACAAAAAAGCCCTTAAATATCTAGTATTCAGGGCTTTTCATTCAAATTGGTGTGGTGAGGGAGGGAATCGAACCCCCGACACAAAGATTTTCAGTCTTTTGCTCTACCGACTGAGCTACCTCACCGTTTTGAGGAGTGCAAATCTATTATTTTTGAATACTTATGCAAAAATTATTTAAAATATTTTTTATCCATAAAAAATAAAGCTATTCTTATTTATTATTGTCGTTCATATCAAACATAACTTATGATTGAACAAATACTCTTTTTACTTATATCATCTGTAGCCATTTTTTTCTTTGTAAAAAACATTGGCAAAATTCGCAGAAATATATTACTGGGCAAAGATATTGACCTAAGCGATAACAAAGCCGAACGATGGAAAACCATGCTAAAAGTGGCATTTGGTCAAACTAAAATGGCTGCTCGTCCTGTGCCATTTGTATTGCATTTTATTGTGTATGCAGGTTTTATATTAATCAATATTGAAGTGCTCGAGATTTTTATAGATGGAATTTTTGGAACGCATCGTGCGCTTTCCCTTTTTGGTCCTATATATAATTTGGCGATTGGCTTTTTTGAGATACTTGCTTTTGGAGTGCTTATTTCATGTATCATTTTTTTATGCAGAAGGTATGTGGTAAAACTAAAACGCTTCCAAAGTCTTGAATTGAAAGGCTTTGCCAACCAAGATGCGACTACTATTTTGTTTATCGAAATTATTTTGATGGCTGCTTTGTTAAAAATGAATGCCTTCGACCAAATGATTCAAGCTGAAGAAGGAACACATATTGGTTCGTTTCCAATTAGCCAATTTATAGTTCCTCTTTACGAGTCGTTTCATTTTTCAATAGCTACTTTAATTGTTTTTGAGAGAATGTGTTGGTGGTTTCATATAATCGGTATCTTTTTATTTATGAATTATTTGCCTTTCAGCAAGCATTTTCATGTTATTTTGGCTTTCCCTAATACATACTATTCAAACCTAAAAGCTAAAGGAAATTTAAACAACATGGCATCGGTTACACAAGAAGTAAAACTGATGCTCGACCCAAGAACACAAGCATCCGAAGCTTACGAAGCACCAACAAGTTTTGGTGTAAAAGATGTAACCGACCTTACTTGGAAAAACTTGATGGATGCATACAGTTGCACCGAGTGTGGACGATGTACCAGTAGTTGTCCGCAAAACTTTACGGGTAAACTTTTATCTCCACGTAAAATAATGATGGATACCCGTGATAGGTTAGAAGAAGTAGGTAAAAACATAGATGCCAATAAAGGCACTTTTGTGGATGATGCTAAGAATCTTCATAGCTATGTAAGCGAAGAAGAATTGTGGGCTTGCAATACGTGCAATGCCTGTGTTGAAGCTTGTCCGATTAATATCAACCCAATGGAAATAATTGTAGAAATGCGCAGGTACAAAGTGATGGAGCAATCATCAGCACCTAGCTCGTTAAACAATATGTTTAGCAACCTTGAAAACAACCAAGCCCCATGGCAATTTAGCCCTATGGACAGAGCTAACTGGACACAAGAAGCTTAATACAAGTTATAAATAATAATATTAAAACAATAAAAAAATCATTGATACAAACACTTAATACAATCTGTGTTTTCAATGGCTAATTCACAATATGATAGAATTTAAAGTAAAAACCATAGCTGAAATGACAGCAGCAGGCGAAGAAGCCGACATTCTTTTTTGGGTAGGCTGTGCAGGTAGTTTTGATGAGCGTGCTCAAAAAATAACCAAAGCCGTTGCCAAAATATTGCATGCAGCCAATATAAAATTTGCCATCTTAGGTACGGAAGAAGCTTGTACGGGCGACCCTGCCAAGCGTGCAGGCAACGAGTTTTTATACCAAATGCTTGCCATGCAAAACATCACCACATTGAATGCGTACAACATCAAAAAAATTGTTACAGCTTGTCCGCATTGCTTTAATACCATCAAAAACGAATATCCTGAATTGGGTGGTAGCTATGAGGTTTTGCATCACACCACATTGATAAATCAATTGTTGAATGAAGGTAAGATTGCTATTAAGGGTGGTGCATTTAAAGGGAAAAGAATAACCTACCACGATAGTTGTTACTTAGGCAGAGCCAACAATATTTTTGAAGCACCACGTAGCGTGATTGAAAAGCTAGATGTGGAATTGGTTGAAATGACACGAAGTAAAGCCAACGGTTTGTGCTGTGGAGCAGGCGGTGCTCAAATGTTTAAAGATGCTGAAAAAGGAACAAAAGAAGTGAATAATGAACGCATTGAAGACGCATTGGAAACAAAATCAGATATCGTGGCAGCAGCTTGTCCTTTTTGTATGACCATGTTGCGTGATGGCGTAAAGCATCACAACAAAGAGCAAGAGGTGCAAGTGTTTGATGTGGCTGAATTGATTATGACCGCAATGGATTTATAGCATGTGTAAGCAAAAACACATTTTTCTGTTTTTTGTTATATCATATTTTATAAGTACAAAGTATGTTGCTTTCGCTCAACTTGATAATACATACTTACAAGATAAAATTAACATCAACCCAAGTGATAGCAATAGGTTGGGTGTGAGTGTAAACGTATTTAACTATATGCGAAACACCGAGTATTTTAACAAGATTGAAGTGGGCAGAACGCTGTTCGGGTATCAATTAAATCCTAGTTTATTTTATCAAGCCAATCCTTATGTAAAATTGCAGGCAGGCATTTTTTTACGAAACGATTTTGGTGGAGAAAACCCCTATACTTTTGCTGCGCCTACCTATACAGTAAAGGCTCAAAAGAATAATTTTAGTTTTTTGTTTGGTACATTAGAAAGCGCTTTAAGCCATAGAATGATAGAGCCAATGTTTGATGTTGCGCGAGTGATTGAAAATAGATTGGAAAACGGATTTCAAATAAAATATGTAAGCGATAAAACTTTTTTTGACACTTGGATTAATTGGGAAAAATTTATTGAAAGAGGTTCGCCTTTTAAAGAGCAATTAACCACCGGAATTAATATTGATTATACTTTAATCAACCCAAAATCAACGAATAGAAAATGGAATGTATCCATCATCAACCAAGTAATGCTTTCTCATCGTGGCGGACAAATTGATAAAGACAGTATCAATAAATTGTATGTAAAAATTAATACAGCCACAGGTTTTCGATTATCAAAAAAGTATGCCAATAAATTTATTAAAGAGCTAAGGTTTGAGCCTTATCTTTTGTTGTACAAAGAAAACTCTTCATCAGGAATGCTATTTGATAATGGTTCGGCATATTATATCAATGGCTTTGTGGATACAAAATATCTGGGCGTGATGCTGAGTTATTGGAATGCACAAAATTTTATTGCACCTCAGGGCACAGCCGTATACCAAGCGCAAAGTATTGACAATGCTGCTTATTTTAGCCCAAGCAACAAAAGAGAATTGTTTTTTGTTAGATTTTTATACCAAAAACCTTTGTATGATAAATTATATATGACCGCCCGTTTCGAGCCTTTTTATGATTTTAAAACCACAGATATAGATTATTCTTATTCGTTTTATGTAAGCTATAAAATGGATAATGGGTTTGGGAAGAAGTAGTTTTACTAGAGTACATTTTTTGCTTTTGAACAGATCTATTATAAACGATTACTATTCTGAAAAAGCCAGAATCATTGTACCAAACAGATTTTTACTCTAAATACACATTAAACTTTTTCTTTTCCATTACCACATGAATATGTTCTTGTAAAGTGGTGCTAAGCGATATGCCAATAAAATCAGCCGAAATAGGAAAGTTTTTGTGATTTCTATCAACCAAAACAGCTACTTGCAGTTTTTTTACTTGCCATTTTAAAAAGGGCAAACAAGAATAGATAAGTGTTTTTCCTGTATTTAACACATCATCAATCACAATAATGCTTTTGTTTTTATACTTAATATTGTCGGGCATTATATTAATTAGACTTTCTTCGGGCTTAGATTTATTTAAATCAAGTTGAGTTAACTGAATTTTGATACTGCATATCCCTTCAAGTTCGGTTTGAATGAGTTTGGCCAATTCGTATCCTTGTCCAGAAATGCCCACTAAAATCAATTCTTTTTCGCTAAAATTGCTTTCATAAATTTGATAAGCCATTCGCTTAATCATTTTGCTGATTTGCTTGCTGTCTAAAACTTGCGTTTTCATTTCTAATCCTAATTATTAGCGAGGGCAAATTATATTTATTTTTCGCTTTTCAGAAATATATACCATTAATTCTGTGATACTAAAATTGAAAATAGTGAAAGTAAAAAATAAGTTTTTTTAAAAAGGGTTTGCATTTGGGATAAAAAGCAATATTTTCGCATCCCAAAATTTTACTAAAGATATGAAAGCAGGTATTCATCCGGAAAATTATAGAATGGTCGTATTTAAGGATATGTCTAACAATTATGCGTTTTTAACTCGCTCAGCTGTAGAGACTAAGGAAAAAGTGCAGTGGGAAGATGGTAATGAATATCCATTGTTTAAATTGGAGATTTCACACAAATCACATCCTTTCTTCACGGGTCAAAATATGTTAATTGACACAGCGGGACGTATTGATAAATTCCAAAAACGTTACGGAAAAAAATAATTTTTCACAGAAATTCAAAAAAAGCCTCCCAACATTGGGGGGCTTTTTTATTTTTGAGGCTGAACTAGTATTAATATTTAGTCTCAAAACATATTTATGAACTATATTTTATTTGACCCTGAAAAAGAAAGAATAAATTTATTGCCTTTCACTTTCACCCGTCCAGTATCTGAAATCCGCATAGGAATTCTAACCATTACAGAAAAGTGGGAGAAATATTTAGGCGCCAAGCCTAGCTTTAAAACGCAAGATTATTTACAAAAAAAATTCACTATTCACATATCTGAAACTAATTTACTCATCAATGGAAGTATTTGCCCTAATGCAATATTATCGGATGAAATAAAAAAGTTAAAAATTAATGAAGCCCTATATAAAAATGGGGTTTTGATAGCGATACATATAAATCATATTGGATTAGAATTGTTTGATGAAACCATAATTCAAGCAACTACTATAGAATCAAAATCTGACAATCACATTCAAATAAAATACAGTTACGATATTTTTAGTAACAATGCCCAGGCTATAGAAGAAGATTTTGATTTTATTACCAAAGGCCGAAAATCATTACCAATTCCTCAGGGAAATCAAGTGATAAATCCGGATAGGATATTTATAGAAGAAGGGGCTACGGTATTGTTTTCTATTTTAAATGCCTCTACTGGATGTATATATATTGGCAAAGATGCTGAAGTAATGGAAGGCTCAAAGGTAAGAGGTCCTTTTTCTCTTTGTGAACATGCAGGATTGAAAATGGATGCTAAAATTTATGGTGCAACTACAGTTGGTCCTTATTGCAAAGTGGGTGGCGAAGTAAACAATTCAGTATTTTTTGCATATAGTAATAAAGGTCATGATGGATTTGTAGGCAATGCAGTAATTGGTGAATGGTGTAATTTGGGTGCTGATACAAATAATAGTAATCTTAAAAATACTTACGAAGAGGTGAAACTTTGGAATTACACTACTGAAAAATTCGATAAAACAGGTCTCACTTTTTGTGGATTGATGATCGCTGACCATGCTAAGAGTGGTATCAATACTATGTTTAATACAGGAACTGTGGTAGGTGTTGGTGCTAATATTTTTGGCTCAGGTTTTCCTCGCAACTTTGTTCCCGATTTTAGTTGGGGTGGTGCTAGTGGTTTTGAGACTTTTCAAATAAAGAAAATGTTTCAAGTAGCCGAAGCCATGTGTAAAAGACGAAATGTTGATTTTACAGAAACAGATAAAGAAATTATATTGCACGTGTTTGAACAAACCAAGAAATTTAGGTTTTGGGAAAAACCTTTGAATTCATAAATAATTTATAAAAAACATACATACTATGAGAAAAAAAATAATCGCAGGAAACTGGAAAATGAACAAAACCTTTGATGAAGGTATGGGCTTGGTTTCAGAAATAAGCAATATGCTTAAAGACGAATACCATGGCAATGCAGAAGTAATTATCATACCACCTTTTGTTCACATTAATGCTATTAGTAGAATGATAGCTTCAGACGGAAATGTAAGTGTAGGCGCTCAAAATTGTAGCAACCATGTAAGTGGAGCATACACTGGCGAAGTGAGTGCCGCTATGCTTAAAAGTTGTGGAGCTAAATATGTTATCATAGGACATAGCGAACGCAGACAATATTTTGGTGAACACAATGGTTGGTTAGCAAAAAAAGTAGATGCTGTTTTAGCAGAAGGTTTGAACCCAATATATTGTTGTGGCGAAACACTTGAAGAGCGCGAATCAAACAAGCATTTTGAAGTATTGAAATTTCAAATTAGTGAAGCGCTATTTCATTTGAGTGCAGAACAAATGAGTAAAGTTGTTGTAGCTTATGAGCCTGTATGGGCTATAGGCACAGGAAAAACAGCATCAACAGCCCAGGCACAGGAAGTGCATGCTTTTATCAGAACTTTGTTAAAAGATAAATTTGGTTCTGATGTTTCCGATAACATAACCATTCAATATGGTGGAAGTGTAAAAGCAGATAATGCAAAAGAACTTTTTTCTGCTCCAGATATTGATGGTGCTTTGGTGGGTGGTGCCGCTTTGCAAAGTCGTTCATTTGTGGATATAATAAAAGCAATGGCATAATTATATTTAGTTTTGAAAAACTTAAAATGCTAAGATTCTTTTATCAAAAAAATTAATTTTAAAAAGTAAAAAAAACAAGCTAAACATTTGCTATTGTTGAAACAGAAATCTTTAATTTTGTAGCAGAAAAATAATATTACAATGACAATACGGAAAACTACTTCTAAAACTACTTCTAAAAAAGCAGACAAACCTTCGGTTGTAAAGAACACTTCAAAAAAGAAGTCAAGGGATGAGGAGGATGACGATTATGATGAAGACGAGGATGAAGAACCCATTGACGATTTTGATGATGTTGATGAAGATGACGACTCGTTAGACCTTGATGAAATGGCAGATGATAAAACAGCTTATGATAAACCTTTCAAAGATTTTGATGACGATGATGATGACGATGATTTTTAGTTAATTAATTAGGCCACATAAAGGCAGGGCTTTCTATTATATTACTTTGATGCAAAGCCCTGTCATAAATAAATATACGATACTTTAGGGTATCGTTATTTGTTATATAGCCCGATGTTAGCAAGTTTGGATCTAATTCCACTTCAATATCACCTCTTATAGCCTTATGTTTTCCATCTGGTGTTAGATTCTGAATCCTGAAAGCATCATAGAGTGTGTCAATTGAAAAAGCCTTGTTAATGTTACAGAATATGCCATTTATACTCTTTAATGGATATACATAACAATTGTAATAATACTTATTGATGATGGTACGGTTTGGATCTAAATAATTATTGTATGGCGATAAGGTGTCTTTATCCTCTAATCCTAAATCTCCATCCCCGTCTTTAAAACCAAAAGTTAACTTCACCGTAGATATTGAACCCGAAGTATCACTATAAAAATTCAAAGATTTATAGTCAATTGAAGGTGTGGAAGGATATATTTCACTTTCTTTGCATGCAGAAATACAAAATACAAAAGCTAGGCTTAAAAAATATAAGTTATTTTGCATTGTTTTCATGTTAGATACTGCCGAATTCATATCATCCATATTGAAGTCAAAACTAAACAATTTTGATGAATTAGCTTTAAGGGTTTTTCAATTTCAGTATCAATTTAACCCTACTTATCAAAAATATTGTAAACTATTACATATTCATGACATGAATAGGGTAGATAGTATCGACAAAATCCCCTTTCTTCCCATAGAGTTTTTTAAAACCCGTGAAATCAAAAGTACCGAATTTAATGCTGAAATAGTTTTTAGCAGCAGCAGTACAAGTGGTAAAGGTCAGAGTTTTCATCATGTAAAAAATGTTGAGGTTTATAGGCAAAGTTTTATGCATGCCTTTGAACATTTTTATGGTAATATTTCTGATTTTTGCATTTTCGCATTATTGCCTTCCTATCTTGAACGAGAAGGCTCTTCGCTTGTATATATGCTTGATGAATTTATTCGAAAGAGTAATGAATCCATGAGCGGATTTTACCTTCATAACCATCAGGAATTATATGTGAAACTAAAAATGGCTCAGAAGTCTGGCAAAAAAATTATCTTGT
>CAIVPY010000409.1 GCA_903907885.1 uncultured Bacteroidota bacterium | reverse complement strand
GGTTTATTATCAATGTCTGTATAATAACGGGTAAATAAACCAGTGCAACAAAACTTAGGTGTCAAAGCATCTATATGATCATTTCCTGTTATGGTTCCTTCATACTTATATTTAAGTCCATTAGGTCCACTACTACTAAAATATTGATAAACAAAAGTAATGTTGAACGAGTATTGAAGTTCCCCATTAATTCTTTTGTATGGAAGCACCGTGCCGCCTCCTATTGGTCAGGAATCCCCCCTCTTCTCAATCAAAATGAACCAAATCTTAGAAAGACCTCATTGCACAAACCGAATATCCATAAAACTTCCAAGAATTACTCTGAGAGGAATATCTTTGAGAATATGCTTTCTTGATATCGTATTGGCTTGAACTCCAATAATCAGCTGATGCCATTACAATTTGCAGATTGGTCCAGACTTTATTAAGTTCATCAATGCTTGGCAAATACCAATCGCTGTATCCGGCTTTTACCAGATCATTACATAGCCTGGCAGCTATACCTGATGTTTGATCTTTTGTAACAATAGCAAGAGTATTTGAGGCTCCTGAACCAAGGGAAGTGGAAGTGGTCACAGTTGCAGTGGTATCTCCCCATTTAGCGTAATTACTTATAGTACCACCATAGATCAGGCCATGTACTTCACCGTCTATGTATCCAATATCGCCTGGCTTCAGTATGTAAGCAATGAGACCTCCCTGATAAGAGTCTCCAATAGCCAGACCGCTTTTGGCTGTTGTAAAACTAATTTCGTTGCCATAGACATTAGAAGTGCTGTTTTTTGTATAAGCTCTCACATAATAAGTAGTATTTGCACTCAATCCGGTAATAGAACTTGTAAAAGTTCCAATTCCAGAACCATCTGAAGTATGCCAGCCTGTGGCTACAGGGTTGGGAAAGGTATTCCAACAAACCCCACGTTCAATTATTGGTTTACCGCCATCGCTTTTTATATTTCCACCACTACTTGCAGTGGTAGTTGTAATATCAGAAACAGCAGTAGTTACAATCTGCCCAGCTTTATTTTTCTTCTCGGCATTAAGCGTTATGTTTGCTTGTCCATTTACATCGCTACATATCATGATGAGATCATTCCAAACGTTTTTCTTATAATCAAGAATAAGTTTATCTCCACTGAAAACCTGTTTTAATATGGTATGGGTTTTATAATCACAAAGAAATACATCCATCACGCCTGAATTTCTTGTAACAGTTAAATCTAATTCATCATTTAAAGAATCGTTAGGATTGTTGAATTTAACAATTTTTGTAGATAGATAAGGAATGTAGTAACTGGTTGTTTTTGTAGTAGAACCTGAGGCAAAAACAAATTTCTCAAAACATGGAGAAGCCGCTTCATCTGTCGAAACATATATAGGGTTAATCAGATTGAAATACTGCTGAGTATTGCCATAAAGAAATTTTACATATTCCACATATTCTGTGTAAATAGTTGAACTCAATTGGCTTTCTATTTCCTCATTAAGTAAGGTTGAATAAGAACTAAAGCTTGCTTTTCCTGCACTTTTCATTAATTTCACAATATCAAGCTTTGTTCCAGGGCGGTAGTTCTGCATATAAAATAAAAAACAACCGGATACATACCAGGCCGGGTCAACATTACAGTCATCCCAAGAGCGGCTTAAGTTATAATGCAACACAGAGCTGACGCTGCCAAGTACATTGGTGTTTTTTTTACTGTACATCATAGATTCAAAAATACCCGTAGATGGCGGATACACAATTCTATCTGCATTGGTAGCCAAAGCCTCCATCCACCACATATTAAACCTCCCTGCTACTGTTGTTCCATAAAAATAGTCCTGCGCCAAATGAAACAATTCATGAGCACATGCCATGGCTAAATATTGTTCCTTGCTTACTTGGCCAGCAAATTCAACATCTATTTGAATGGTATTAGATAAATTGACACATCCTGAGAATGCTGAATAATAGCCATCGCCACCTGTGTTTTTAATATATATATTGTTAGATGCGGGTAATTCCAAACCTTTTACTTTCCGGTAAACACTATCGGCATATTCCAAATAATAACCCGCATCGCTCACATAATCTGGAATTCCATTTACATGCCAAGGACGTTGAGCATTCAGGTTATAATCTACATCCGACATAACACCATGACTACCCGAAAAAGTGTAATAAATGGTATAATGTTGAGTAGAATAATAATTGGTAAAAAGACCAGACAGCATAAAATCTACAAAGCCCAATGGAGTAAGGTGTTTTGTATCGAAACTGAAAGTTTTTTTAACCAAATCAATAAGTGTATCTGGATAATAAGTCCAAACGCCTCCAGGAGAGAAATAAGCTCCACGTAAGCGTTTGCGTTTTAGAGGATCATTTAAATAATTATCTGGAATAGGAAAACTAATCCTTAAGGGTTTTGAAAAGGTTTTTATGGAACCTAGTTCCACCATAAAACCATTCAACAATTGATATTCGCTTTTGGAATTGGTTTTAGGAATGTTAGATGCCAATTCTGAAATTTTCAATACTGTTCCATTGGGTACTACACCCTGTGGAATAACTATACTAATTTTGTTAGGTAACTCTACGGTTACATCAGAAGCAGCAGGATCTACCGATTTTTCGTACAATACGGCTACAGTAGGATTGCTTGTTGAATTTGAATTTTCTTTTTTGCAACTGTTATCAATTAGCATTAAACAGCTAAAAAAGACTATAAAAAAAACAATGTTTTTCATAATGTTAACAATTAACTAACGAATAACTTGAAAAACAAAGACATTAAATATGAATTAAAACATACTTAATGTTGACTTTTGTTATGATTATGTTTTTGCCAATTCTGACTTCTAAATGAGCAGCGGTCTTATTATATATAAAACCTACAAGTAAGGGCGTTTGCTAGAAGCAATTCGGTGCTGTCAATAATTGCTTCTCGATATGCTGTTATTATCCGTAGGG
>CAIVPY010000408.1 GCA_903907885.1 uncultured Bacteroidota bacterium | reverse complement strand
GATTATTTTTTGTTAAGTATGCTTGTGCCTCATTTGCATATATATCAATATTATTTGAAGCCTTTTGCAACGGGGCATTCAAAGCGATTTTATCATTTGAGTATTTTATTTCAGTGCTTCGGTGTTGTATGAATTCCTTCACATTTTGAGCAAACAAAATTTGTTGTATGATAAGTGTGACGAAGAGTGATAATATTTTTTTCATTTTCAAATGGGTTTAATATCGAAACGAGCCTCTTTCAGTTTTTTGATTAAGGATTCAGCTTTTTGTTTAGAAACCTCAAATATAAGTCCTTGCTCCAAAACATCTATGTCAGTAGCTTGTAAATTTATTACATTGTTTTTTAAGATGCGATAAAGGTCGGGGTGCTGCTCATAACCACAAGGCACAAGGTATTTTTCAGTTATTTCTTTTTCAATAATAGTTGCAATTTTTAAAGCCTCTTGAGTAGATGTTCCGTAAGCGTTTATCAACCCAGGTACGCCCAATAGTTTTCCACCAAAATACCTTACAACCACTACCAATACAAATGTTAATTCTTTGGCAACAATGGCTCTTAATATGGGCTTTCCAGCTGTGTTATTTGGCTCCCTATCATCACTGCTTTTTTGAAATTCTTTATCATTACCAAGTACAAGTGCCCAACAATGATGGTTGGCTGATGGGTGTTCTTTTTTTAGAAAATTGATTTTTTCTTTGGCTTCTATTTCGTTGTTTATATGATATACAAAAGTAATAAAACGACTGCCTTTGTCTTTATATTCAGCATTAACTTCAGAAAATATGGTTTTATATGAATTAGAAAATAGCAAGATAAACCTCAGAAATTAGAATAATTGAAATAACAGAAAGCGATAATCCATACCAATTAAATTTGTTCATTTTTTCTTTGAAAAACAGAATAGAAACAAGGCTTGATGCGGCTAACACACCAATATTGTTTACAGGAAAAACAATGGCACTTGAACTATGGAATGCTGAAAGTGTTTTAAGTAGAAAATACATACTAAAGTAGTTTGGAATGCCCAGCATAAATCCCCAAAAAACATTTTTCAAAGTAATTTTCAATTTGTTTTTATTTACATCATAAAGCAAAACAAAAATGCCAAATACAAAAGCCATGGTAAAAGCCATAGTAATAATATGGGCCTCACTGTGTGCAGGTATAAAGTGGGTTTGAATTATTTTTAAAGTAGTATCTATAATGCCGCTACCTACAAAAACAATAAGGGGAAGAATCCATAAATTTTTGTGTTCTGATTTTTCAGATTGATCTTTTTTGCTAATAAAGTAAACAGCTATCAATGATAATAGAATTCCAAATGATTGTAAATATTTTACATTTTCTCCATACATAATAACTGCAAACAAAATTGGAACAACCACTGAAAGTTTGGCTGAAACCATACTTACCGAAACCCCCATTTGTTGAGCTGTTTTGCCTATAGCAAAAAATATTGTAATGAACATGAAGCCCAAAAAAACCGTGTAAGGAAACCAATCCATAGACCAAAAAGGTGTACTAAATACAGCATCTGAAACACCCACGAAATTGCCTAAGATGGCACAAGCCAAATAATTGAAAACAATGCCAGTGAGTGTGTGAACCCCAAGTTTTTCAAATACTTTGAAATAACTTACAGTTATGGTTGATGCTAGGATGCTGAGTAATAAAAATATCATGTGTGTGAGTAATAACTTAATTGAACATTATCAATAATGTCTTGTTGTAATAATTTTCCAGAAATTAGCGGAGATGGAATTCCTATATCAATGATTTTGTTTGATGTGAAAACAATCGCTTCGTCCCACAAGCCCCCATTAATAAAGGAGTTTAACAAGTGCTCTCCCCCTTCAACAATTACGCTTTGAATTCCTTTTTGATAGAGTGTTTTTAGAATATTTATAATCAAATTTTCATCAAAATGTGTTTGAATATACTCGAGGTTTTCTGAAGTTGCTTTTTCTTTTTCGGTGAAAACAAAGGTTGGAATAGTGCCATCGAATATCTTTAATGTGGAATCTAAACGCAAGTTTTTATCAATGGTAATTCTTACGGGGTTTTTGCCTTGCCATTCGCGGGCATTCAAAGCTGGATTGTCAAATAGTGTTGTATTTGTTCCCACCATAATGGCATCTTCTTGTGTACGCCACCTATGAACCAGTTTTTGAACAATTCTATCTGTTATATGCCTTTGTTCTTCAAACTCTTCTTTACTCAATAGCCTTGCATCAGGAGCAATATATCCATTGATGGTTTTGGCCCATTTCAATATAACATAAGGCAATTGTTTTGTATGAAATTTGATAAACCTTCGGTTCAAGAATTGACACTCTTCTTCCAAAATACCCATTTCCACTTCAATTCCGGCATCTTTTAATTTAGCCACTCCATTTCCTGCAACTTTGCTAAAGGGATCAATCATACCAATGACCACCTTTTCAGGTCGATAACTAATGAGTAAATCCACGCAAGGAGGGGTTTTTCCGAAGTGGCTGCAAGGCTCAAGGTTGATATACACCATTGACTCTGCAATCAGGCTTTTGTCTTTTACTGATGCAATGGCATTCACTTCTGCATGGGCTTGCCCAAATTGCTGATGCCAGCCTTCGCCAATAATGCTGTCATGATGCACAATGACACAGCCCACCATAGGGTTGGGCGCAACCGTGCCCGATCCTAAAAGAGCCAATTGCAGGCATCGCTCCATATATAGCTTGTGCTGTGACATGGCGCGAAAGTAATGGATTTGGTTTTATTTTATGTATAAGGCTTATTGATGAAGATATATTAACCATGCTTTATCAGTCATTTATGTCAGATACATCTCATTTCAAATCTCATTATTAAAGCTAACTTTGAGGCATGAATCTTCAGTTGTATTACAATAATTATATCACACAATTAGAAGGGGTGTATGATACTGATGAAGCTGCTTCAATAACCAATTGGGTTTTTGAAGATATTTTATTGGTAAAGTCATTTCAAATTCCAATGCTCGAAAAACAATTGAGTTTTACTGAAGAAAATGATTTGAATGATATATTGGAACGGCTCCTTCTCCATGAACCTTTACAGTATATTTTGGGCTATGCCTATTTTTATGAATTGAAATTTAAAGTGAATAAATCGGTGCTGATTCCAAGACCTGAAACTGAAGAATTGGCTAGGCTTATTGTTCAGAGAGAGAAAGACAATAATTTACAAAAAATTATAGATATTGGAACTGGTAGTGGTTGCATTGCTATTAGTTTGAAACACCAGCTTCCACATTCCAAAGTTTGGGCTATGGATGTTTCTCCTGAAGCTATTGAGGTGGCAAAGCAAAATGCTTCGGATAATAAAACGGATATTCATTTTGTACTAGATAATATCAGAGATTCAAAATGGAAATTTGAAAACCAGGAATTTGATATCATTGTTTCAAACCCACCCTATATAAAAGAAGATGAAAAGCCAAGCATGCACGGCAATGTGTTAGCTCACGAACCAAGCTTGGCTTTGTTTGTTCCCAATAATGATGCTTTGAGATTTTACCAAGCCATTTTAGAATTTGCTAAAAACAACTTGGCTGAAAATGGTAGAATCTATTTTGAAATTAATGAGGCCTTAAGTAAAGAAATGAAAACTCTTTGCCAGTCTTTTGGCTATCAAAATATTGAATTGCTGAAAGACATGCAAGGTAAAGATAGGATGATGATTGTAAACCAGTAATTATCAGTAAAATCGTGTTACGTTAACGCTAACTAAACCTCATAATTTACACATCCACATTTAACTCATTCATACATTTATTTGGTCGGTAAGTAAGAAAATCAAACAAAATGTATATTCGCACGCAAATGATAAAACAAATGAAAAAATCAATTTTAGCCTTTTTTATGGCTGTGTTGTTTTCTGTTTCAATGGTTTACGCCCAATACGAAACCGAAACTTTTAAAGATGCCAATGGTAAATTTTCATATACTATGGTAAAGGGAGATCCATTGAAAGTGCGCACTTACACACTTGGTAATGGCCTAACGGTGATGATAAGCGTTAACAAAAAATCGCCTCGTGTTCAAACATTAATAGCTACCAAAGCGGGAAGCAAAAATGATCCATCTGAAAATACAGGACTAGCACATTACTTAGAGCACATGTTGTTTAAGGGTACTGATAAATTTGGCACAAAAGATTGGAAGAGCGAAAAAGAACAATTAGAAATAATTGATGAGTTGTATGAAAAATATAACAAAACTACAGATGAACAATTACGCAAAAATATTTATCACGAGATTGATTCGGTAAGTGGAGTGGCAAGTAGATTTGCTATTGCTAACGAATATGATAAAATGATGACATCCATTGGCGCACAAGGTACCAATGCCTTTACATCATTGGAACAAACGGTATATGTAAATGATATTCCTCAAAATAATATCGAGAAATGGATTGGCATTGAATCTGAAAGATTCAGAAATCCCATCCTTAGATTATTTCATACAGAGCTTGAAGCGGTGTATGAAGAGAAAAATATTTCATTGGATAACGATGGAAGAAAAGTGTATGAAGCTTTGTTGTCAAACCTGTTTCGCAAACATAGCTACGGAACACAAACCACCATTGGCACAGTTGAACATTTAAAAAATCCATCTTTGGTGAAAATTAGAAATTACTATAATTCGTATTATGTACCTAACAATATGGCAATCATTCTTGCCGGAGATGTGGATCCTGAAAAAGCCATAACTTGGATTGAAGCCAAATTTGGATACATGAAGAGTAAAAAAATACCTTCATTTGAGTTTTTGCCCGAAACCACTAAACCTGTTGAAACGGTTGTAGAAGTGAATGGTCCTGATGCTGAAAATATGATGATTGGTTATCGCCTTCCAGGTATTGGCAATGTGAGAGAAGCACGTTTGTTACAAATTGTAGATGCCATTTTATCAAACTCAAAAGCGGGTTTGATTGATTTAAACTTATTGAAAAAACAAGAAGTGCTAGGCGCATCATCATCTAATTGGATAAACAAAGATTATAGCATTGAATTTTTAACAGGAAAACCAAAAACTGGTCAGAAGCTTGAAGAGGTTAAAGATTTGTTATTAGCACAAATAGAAAATATTAAGACTGGAAATTTTGATGGCAATATTCTTAAAGCAATTATTAGCAACATTAAAGTTATGAAGATTGAAGAGCGCAAAAGCAATGATGCCTTAGCTTTTACCATGCTTGATGCATTTACGCTTGGCCGCCAATGGAAAGAAGCTGTTGCTGATTTGGATGCCATGGCCACCTTTACCAAGAAAGATGTAATGGATTTTGTTAAAACATATTTTACCAACGACCATGTGGTGATATACAAACGCAAAGGTGAAGACAAATCTGTAACTAAGATAGTGAAACCAGAAATTACTCCAGTAGATGTAAATAGGGATGATGTTTCGCCATTTGTTAAGGCTGTGATTGATACCAAAACCGAATCTATCAAACCAGTTTTTATTGACTATAACAAAACAATCAAAAAATTTGGCTTTGCAAGCAAAGTGCAGGTGTCTTACTTGAAGAATGAAGACAATGATTTATTCAAATTATATTACGTGTTGGACATGGGTAAGTTCAATGATTTGAAATTGCCTTTAGCTATTAATTATTTACAATTTTTAGGAACTGATAAGTATTCGGCAGAAGATATAAGCAAAGAATTTTATAAACTTGCTTGCGATTTTGGTGTGAGTGTTCAAGATGAACAAGTGTATGTGTATTTAACAGGTTTGAATGAGAATTTTGATGCTGCTGTTAAATTGTTTGAACATTTATTAGCCAATGCAAAACCAGACGAAGATGCTTTGAAATCAATGGTTGAACGTAATTTAAAAAATAGGGCAGACAATAAATTAAACAAAGGGGTGATTTTCCGTAGAGCATTAAATAATTATGCATTATATGGCAAAAACAATCCTTTTACTTACAATTTAACCGAACAGCAATTGAAAGCAATTACATCAACTGAACTAGTAAGTTATATTAAATCCTTAACTTCATATAATCATAAAATATGGTATTTTGGACCTTTAGATATGTTGGGATTACGTAAGGAATTAACCACTTACCATGTATTACCAGCTCAACTTAAAGACTACCCTAAGCCAGTTGAATTTACTAGAAATCATACCAGTGACAATAGGGTTTTCTTCACCAATTACGACATGGTGCAAGCTGAAATCATGTGGATTAACCGAGCTTATGATGGATATGATACAAGCAAATCAGCCACTGTTACTTTGTTGAATGAATATTTTGGAGGTGGTATGAGTGGCTTAGTGTTTCAAACCATACGTGAGTCAAAAGCTTTGGCCTACTCAACCTATTCTTATTTCCAACAACCTAGCAAAAAGAAAGACCCTAATTATATCATTGCTTATATAGGAACGCAATCGGATAAAATGAATGATGCCATACCAGCCATGAATGAATTATTGGGTAAACTACCAAGAGCTGACAAGAATTTTGACAATGCAGTTTCATCTATAAAAAACAGCATTGAAACTGAAAGAATAAATGATGAAGAAGTGATTTTTAGATTTGATGCATTGAGCAAATTAGGAATCAACTATGATAATCGCCAACAGATATATAATAGAGTAAGCACTTTGAAGTTTGAAGACATAAATACTTTCTTTAATCAATATTATGTTAACAAACCAAGCTATTACTGTATCATGGGCTCAAAAGACAAATTGAAAAAAGATGATTTGAAAAAATATGGAACGCTAGTTGAATTGAGTTTAGAAGATATTTTTGGATACTAATTACTACCGAACCCAAGAGCTATAATGAATAATTTTGCGCAACGATCATTAACAGGTTTCTTTTTTGTGAGCACCATTATTGGATGCACGCTATTTAGCGAGTGGTCGTATTTTATATTGTTGTTTGCCATCAATTTTCTTTGCTTATTGGAGTTTTATGAATTGATGTTGCCTGATAAATCGTGGATTGAAAAGTACTTAGGTGTTATTGCAGGTAGTATCATTTTCTGCATGTTTGTTTTCATCATCAGAGGGACATTATCATTAAGTTGGTTCTACCATTTGATACCTGTTTTTATGCTAATGTTTATTATTAAATTGTATGAAAACACCAAGCGTGAGTTTGACACCTTAGCTTATCAATTGTTTGGCATCATGTATATCTGTTTTCCTTTGGTGATGCTAGCCGATTTAAGTTATTTCAATTCGGTGGATTATAGCTTTGCTTTACCAATGGGATTTTTTATCCTTCAGTGGGGGAGTGATACGGGTGCTTATTTAGCAGGCAAGCAATTTGGCAAGCATAAGTTGTTTGAAAGAATTTCGCCTAAAAAGACTTGGGAAGGCGGCATTGGAGCCTTTATTATTAATCTAGCTGTGGCCTATGGCCTATCTATGTTGTGGGACGATGTTAGCACCATAGATTGGATGATAATAGCATCTATTATTGTGGTTTTTGGCACCTTTGGTGATTTGTTTGAATCTTTACTGAAACGCAATTTAGGAATAAAAGATTCTGGTAATAAACTACCAGGACATGGAGGTGTTTTAGATCGTTTTGATGGTGTGTTTTTCTCGGCACCTGCGGTTTATTTTTATATGTTATTTACAAACTAATTCTAATAGACTTTTTAAAAGAAAAGGGTTGAAATCTTAGGTTTCAACCCTTTTTGTTTTGCCTATGCTTGGTGTTTAGAGTAGCGTCACCAAGCTTATAAGCATTAGTTTGTGATAACGCCAACCTCGGGCAAAATATAATTTGCTTTTCTGCCTTTGTATTTCTAACATTTGTTAAAACCAAATAGCTGTGATTTTGAACAAACAACTTTGCCTAGCAGCAGTAATACTAATATGTGTTTTGCTTTGGAGTAGTTGTAAAAAATGCTCCGATGGTACTGGCAACACATACAATGTGGACCAAGCAGAGCTACCATACATAATACCCTACAGTGATACCAGCAAAGTACGATTTTTGAAAAATGGAATAGATACACTTACTTTTATTAGCCAAGGCTTAAAAAACACTTACATAAGCCAAAATGTGCCTGGTGACGGTTGTTCACAAACAGATAAACTGCAGCAGTTTTCATTAAAAATGAAATGTAATGAAAGTGAGTTTTTTGAGATAATAAATGGACCCATTTCGAGCGATAATGAAATTTCAATACAAATTAATAATACAATATTCGATAATATATTCTTCGTTAAAAATAATCTATATGACCAGAATAAAACTTTAAAAAATGTTTTTATAAACAATATAACTATTGCAAATACATCTTACGATAGTTTGACTAAAATATCATTGAAGGACACTACAACTTATTTTTTATTTAAAGGTAAAATAGGCATGTTAAAATATAGACTTAACAATAATATTTACGAATTAATAAAATAAAGCTTCCAACGCTGGTGAGAGCGTCCACTCGTTCCATTAATTATAAAACAATAAATCCCGAAGCAAAGCTTCGGGATTTATTTATAGATAAACCGCACTAATGCTTGATTGTGGAATACCCATCGAAAGTAATAATTGTTTCCAATCATACAGGGCAGTTTCATCATCACCCAATACCCAAATGATATTGGTTTGTTTAATGGCATTTATATTCTCTTTGCCATATTGGTTATTGTTTAGCAATTGGTAAAAAGTCTGCGGATTGATAGTGCCATCATTGGTTTTAATGCTTGGGCTAATATCATCTATTACTAGGTAATTGGTGTTTCTCCAATTCCAAAGGTTGTTAATTTTAATGTCATTGTCATTCAAATCGGGTTCATAAAATTGGTTGTACAGTTTTGTGGCTGAGGTGTACAAAGCCTTTTTGTGCCTAATGGATTCTTCATTGGCTATGGCTACACTCAAACTGGTTTTACCTTTTTTGTAAGTGCCAAAAATGAGTAAATGTTGCCCGTTTTGGCTGCTGTTAAGGTAATTGGTAATAATTTGCTTGCTGTTTTCGTCAAGTTTATTCTGCCATTGGCTTAGTCTGAATTGAAAAGGCAGTTTAGCCTCTTGTTGGTACATTTTGGTTGTGTACCAATAGTACGATGGATACATTACTACAGTTAAGAAAACTGCATTTAGAAGCACCAAAGTAGTGCTATATTGAATAACTATTCCCGCTAAAAATGCACCTAATGCAAAGAAACAAACATCAGTAGCCGTATCGAAACTCACGTTTTGCAAATCAGGATTGAATACATACACATTCGTATTTTTTAGAATGGGTCCTAGCGAATTGTAGGTTTCAAATATTAGCCAGAATGCACTCACCCCAATTGCAGTTAGTAGATTTAACCTTTGTGATGATAGATAAGGCTTTAATATTTGATATATTAAAACGGTAGGAATAAATCCTAAAGCAATATGCCCAAATTGGTTGGCTAACCAAGCATAAGTTAAGGTGATGCCGCGATATGAATCTTTGCCAATTAAATCGAAATTTAATTGTTGCAAGATATATTTTGCTTGAATTACTTTCATAGTTTTAAGTTGGTTTTTTGGTTATAATAACAATACATGATTAAATTACTTTTACATTAATTGTTTCACAAATTTACTTTAGTTGATGTTTTAATGAAAATTTTGCTCAAAAAAAATAACTCACCTATTAATTTTCAATGTTTCTTTGGCATTTATCTCTTTGTTTTTTAAAAAGTAAATATACAATGATTTAAATGAATGTTTTAGAAAGTGTTGTTTCAAAATGAAATTTTTCGCTTCGATTTGGTTTACATTCACAATATTCTAAACTGTAAAATACTGATAAACAATTCTGTGAATTTTTGGCTCAT
>CAIVPY010000407.1 GCA_903907885.1 uncultured Bacteroidota bacterium | reverse complement strand
GGTTCTTCTCCCCTCAAACTTACGATGGTAGTAAGAAGCAATACCTTTTTTATAATACAAGCCATTACCTCTTGATGCGGTGTCTGCAAGGTAATTAGGACCTTCTTGTAACACTTGTGTAAACGAATATTGGGGCAAGATGAAAAAGCCTAATAAAAATACTAGGTATTGTATAATTTTGATATGTATTTTTGATGATTCGATAAGGCAATCTAAAACTAAAATCGTTAAATTAATCCACAAACACAATTTTATATGATTGATAGCACTCATAAAATACCTCTAGCTGAACGAGTTAGACCTAAAAATTTAGACGAATATATTGGGCAAAAACATTTGGTTGGTCAGGAGAGTGTGCTCAGAAAAGCCATCGAAAACAAAAACATTCCATCTATGCTTTTTTGGGGACCACCTGGTGTTGGGAAAACCACCTTAGCAAAAATAATTTGCAATGAACTAGGGTTAAGATTTTATCAATTAAGTGCGATAAGTGCAGGTGTGGCAGAAGTAAGAAAAGTAATAGAAGAAGCAAAGAAATGGGGAAAAGTGTTGCTCTTTTTAGATGAGATTCACCGATTTAATAAGAGCCAACAAGATGCTTTGCTAGGTGCTGTTGAAAATGGTACCATCATATTGATTGGTGCAACTACCGAAAACCCTAGTTTTGAAGTAAACAATGCACTTTTATCTCGCTGTCAGGTCTATGTATTAGAAGACATGGGCAAAGACGAACTTCAATCCATTGTTGACCATGCCATAGCCAATGATGAGTGGCTAGCTTCCAAAAATATTATTATCAAAGAAAACGAAGCTTTGTTTCTTCATAGCAATGGCGATGCAAGAAAATTGTTAAATCTACTTGAATTGATTGTAACCCAAAATGACAATCAAAACAACAAAGAAATTATTATTGATAATGACAGCACTAGTCAGATTGTGCAACAAAAAATAGCTTCGTACGACAAAGATGGAGAGCAACATTACAATATTATTTCTGCCTTTATCAAATCATTGAGGGGTAGCGACCCTAATGCTGCGGTTTATTACCTTGCACGTATGCTTGATGGTGGCGAAAACATTGAATTTATTGCTCGAAGAATGCTAATTTTGGCCAGTGAAGACATTGGTAATGCCAATCCCAACGCCTTGTTGATGGCACTAAGCACTTTTCAAGCCATAAGCATGTTGGGTATGCCCGAAGGAAGGATTGTGCTTTCGCAATGTGCGGTTTATTTGGCTACATCCGTTAAAAGTAATGCCAGTTATAGGCAATAAACGATGTCATGAGCTTGGTAAAGAAAACTGGAAATTTGCCTGTACCTTTGCATTTAAGAAACGCCCCAACAAAATTGATGAAGGACTTAAACTATGGTGCAGAGTATCAATATGCACATGTGTTTGAAAACAATTTTGTGGAGCAAGAATTTCTTCCCGAGAACATTGCTGGGACCAAATTCTACGAGCCTGGCAACAATGCCCGAGAAAACGAACAAAGGGCGTTTTTAAGGAAAAGATGGAAAGAAAAATATGGTTATTAAATTATGAAAAATATGAAGCTTACATTTCTACTATTATTGATAGCAATATTTTCGTTGGGCTTGCCTAAAAGCCATGCCCAAATGAATTTCCCAAAGGGTAATACATTGAACCTGCACACCCATAGCCCAGTGCTTTACCTCGAAACACGCATTTTATTTAACACAGGCATATACAAATCAACTGATTATAGATGGGAGAAAGTGTCTGACTCTTTGGATAGTCGCTGGTTTGTTTCGTCTTGCTTTAATGGCGATTGCAAAAACGATTTGTTGCAAAGCGGACAATTTATCAAAGACTTTGGATTGAATGATACCTCTTGTTTCCTTGCCTTTCATGTGGATTGTAATGAACTTAACGGCACATCCGTAATTAAATACGATGTGTTTAATACCAAAAACATGTTAGACTTTGCCAGACTCACCTTTAATATAAGCTATACTAATACCACTGGTTTTGAAAGCCTAGAGGCCAATAAGGGTTTAGATATATACCCAAATCCTGCCAAAGATTGCCTAAACATTTTAAATATAAATAACGAAACATTTGATTTAGCACTCTATGATTTGCAAGGCCAGCTTGTTGATACTATTCATTCTGATAGCCATTTACTCAACATGCCTTTGTCGAACAGTAAATATTCCAAAGGCATTTATTTTGTGAGAATATCAAACAAAGATAAAAGCCATTTTCAGAAAGTGTTTTTTGAATAGACCTATAAAACCACCCATCCTATTGTGTCCAATACTTCAAGTTCTACATTCAAAACTTCAACTATTCAATGAAGTTTGATCTTTAAAGCCGACTTAAAATCCAACCATAAAGTCGGAAAGCAATTCCTGATAATATAAAATCGATAAAAATAGTCAACATATTATAAGCCCATTTGACGAATTGGATTTGTATATTATTAGGTTACATTTGTTAGTAAGTAAGGCAACTTACATCCTTATCTACAAGTTACCAGTATTATTTGGTGACACTTATGTCTCGTCCTGAAATAGGTTGACACTAAAAACGTCAACAAAATGATTTCAGAACAAAAAAAAGAAAGTATTATTACCGAGTATTTAACCTCGGAAATTTCATTCAGAACCATCGGTCAAAAGCATGGAATTGATTTTAG
>CAIVPY010000406.1 GCA_903907885.1 uncultured Bacteroidota bacterium | reverse complement strand
TTTCAAAAGCAACCTCATCCAATAATTCCTTGAGAAATAGCATAGCTTCTAAAGATGCTCAAATAAACAAATTAGCCGAAGATATAAAGAAAGTGGAAGAGGTTCTAAACCTTACAAACATGGAGATTGAGAACACCTCAGATTCGCTAAGCAAAACCCGCTATTCGTTAGAAGAATTACAAAAAATGAATGATACACATTTTCAAATCATCGAAAACACACAGTCAAAAACCAATGACATGATGTGGATGATACTTGGAATTGGAGTTGTAATTGCTTTTCTAATTAGTTTATTATTTAATTTTCTAACAAATAAAAAAGTCAATGTTCTTAAAAGTGAATTAATTATGCTGACATCTAAAACAGAATCGACTATAGAAGCTAAAACCAGTGTAATAAAAACTGAAACTCAAGAGTTAATTCATGCATCAAACGAGCAACAACAATTCTATACAGAGCGCTGGGCTAACAGTAGTAAAACTGAAATACTTGCCTTAAAAACTTCTATTGAAAGTCTTGCCATTCAAATTAAAAAATCGCAAGAAACCATTGCTAATATTGAAAATGAATTAAAGCCAAAAACTGATATCAATATTGATACTGAGTAACAATAAAACTAAGTCAAAACAAAAAAGATGATAGATTCGATTCTATCATCTTTTTTTATACCACATCATAGTCAAAGTTTTTTTGTTTGAAAGAAGATTGCATAAAAACGAGCTTTAATATTTGATTAATTTACAGCTCTGTTGGTTATAATTAATAATATATGTACCCGATTGAAGCTTGCTGACGTCCATTCGTAATAAATTTTTACTTGTACTTATAATTGAAATAAAATTACTGAGGTTTTGCCCCAATTTGTTCTGTATTAAATTAAACAA
This sequence comes from uncultured Bacteroidota bacterium, assembly GCA_903907885.1. Classification (GTDB taxonomy): domain Bacteria; phylum Bacteroidota; class Bacteroidia; order UKL13-3; family UKL13-3; genus RGVD01. The sequence continues at coordinate 16,486 of CAIVPY010000406.1, read as the reverse complement.
TTAATATTTTACTTTGTGATTGATAACATTAATTGAATCTAAATGTATTATACCTTTAATTAATCATATTAACTAAGTCGGTTGCCAAGTGAACCACATTTTTGATGTGCTGAACCATAGGTGAACCCAAAACCGTGTTAGAATGAAATTTTATAAAACAAAAAACCTCCATTCTGTTGAGAATGAAGGTTTTTAAATTTACCCAAAGATAATTGGCGGTGCGGACGGGACTCGAACCCGCGACCCCCTGCGTGACAGGCAGGTATTCTAACCAACTGAACTACCACACCAGTTGTTTTGGGGAGTGCAAATATATACGCTTTATTTATCTTCGCAAGTGTTAATGAAATATTTTTCAAATATTATTTGCTTTGCTTAACATTGCCACCGAATTAAAGAAAAAATATTCACTAAAATTAAATTTTAACGATAACGATATGGCTTATTTTGATTTTGAAAAACCAATTGAGGAATTAGAAGAACAATTGCAAGACTTGGGAAAAACACAAGAAAAGGGTAAAGTTGATGTATCTAGATCAATCGAAGAATTAAAGGTTAAAATAGAAGAAACTAAAAAAGAAGTTTATTCGAAATTAAATGGTTGGCAAAGGGTGCAAATAAGTCGCCATGCCGAGAGACCTTATACTTTAGATTATATAGAAAATTGTTTTGAGAATTTTATTGAATTACATGGCGATAGAAATGTAAAGGATGACAAAGCTATTGTGGGTGGATTTGCTACCATTAACGGACAGTCTGTTATGGTTATAGGACACCAGAAAGGTAGAAATACTAAACAACGTCAGTATCGTAATTTTGGAATGCCAAACCCTGAAGGATATAGAAAAGCACTTAGGTTGATGAAATTGGCTGAAAAATTTAATAAACCCATTATTACTTTAATTGACACTCCTGGTGCCTCTCCAGGCTTGGAGGCTGAAGAGCGTGGTCAAGGTGAAGCAATTGCTAAAAATCTAATGGAAATGAGTTTGTTGAAAGTTCCAGTTATTTGTGTTGTGATAGGAGAGGGTGCTAGCGGTGGAGCTTTAGGAATTGGTGTAGGGGATAAAGTAATGATGCTTGAAAATACTTGGTATTCTGTGATTTCACCTGAAAGTTGCTCGTCTATTTTGTGGAGAAGTTGGGAGCATAAAGAAAAGGCAGCCGAAGCTTTAAAACTTACTGCAACAGACATGCTTAATAACAAATTAATAGATGGGATAATCCCAGAACCATTAGGTGGGGCTCATAATAATCCTCAGATGATGTATGGTTTTTTTAAAGAGGCTATGAGAATTGAACTTTCTCAGTTATGTACACTTAATGTAGATGAATTAATCACTTCAAGAATTAATAAATTTTCAGCAATGGGTGATTTTAACGAAAACTAAATCACGCATTTTCTAATTGAATTTTTATCACACTGGCTTTATTTGTACCAGTATACTGTATAATTATATCATGAACTCCTTTTGAAATAATATTATTGGATTCCCACAACTGAAAATCAAAATTAATAGGCATTATTACAAATCTATATTTGTGATGATTTAGTTTAAATTTGTCTATCAGTTTAATTTTGTCTGACATCTCATACTCGTTACGATACAATATTTTAGGTTTTACTTTGTGTTGTAGGTAGTAGTCGATAGCTATAAGTTGCTTTACAACAGGGTCGTTTGTATAATATAATTCAACGTAATCTAAGATAATATCATACACATCAACTAAAGCGTATTGATGGAAATGTTTGGTGTTTTTAAAATGATTTCCCAACCCTAAAAGAAAATCGAAAATACTATAATGTAAACTAATGTATTTTAAAGTGTGTAGGGTTCGTTTTTTGTTCCAGTAAATTTCAAGTGCCTCTTCCAATATTGTTATCTGGTGAAGTTCTTCCTTTGAAAGATAATTGCTTTCAATTATTTGGTATGGTGGATTTTGGTCAAACACATAGCCATGTTGCTTATAAGTGTCACGTACGGGAGTCCCTTTCAAGAATTTTAGGAACCCAAGTTGAAGTTCAGGGGGATATAATTTAAAAACTTCTTCAATACTATACTTTATGTCGTTCCAATAATCCATTGGTAAACCGACAATAAGGTCTAAATGCATTTCGATTTTATTCTCGAGCGTTTTTATGACAGCAATGGTTTTTTCGAAATTTTGTTTGCGACTAACTTCTAAATTAGCTTTTTGGTTTACAGTTTGAATGCCTATTTCAAACCTGAATAAACCTTTAGGAACATAATCTTGAATAAATTGGACAATTTCGGGATGAACGATATCTGCTGTAATTTCGAATTGAAAAACATTTTCTGGTTTATGATGCTCAAGTATAAATTTGAATATTTCAATTGTGAAATCTTTTTTTACATTGAATGTACGATCTAGAAATTTAATCACCCTGCCATATTTCATTAGGTATAATAGGTTTGTTTTAATATCGTCAATGGGTAAGTATCGAACTTTGTTATCAAGACTAGCAAGGCAAAAACCGCATTTATAAGGGCAACCTCTAGATGTTTCTATATAACAAACTTTGTTATATAAATTTTCAGGTGTATCATTAATGTATGGGTTAAAATTGTTGTAATTGAGCAAGTCAAACATCGCTGCTTGTGGGTTTTCAATTATTTTCCCATCAGATTTGTATACTAAACTCGGTACTTTTTCTATGTTAGGATATGAATCAAGAAATTCCCCAAATGGCGTTTCGCCTTCACCAACAATTATAAAGTCAACTTCTTTTTTTAATATAATATCAGCATAATCATAACTCACCTCTGGTCCACCAAGCAATATTTTTATGTTAGGGTTTAGTTTTTTGATAAGTGTAGCAACTTCAAGAGTTTGGCTTATATTCCAGATATAACAACTAAAAGCAATGACATCAAAATCTTTGCAAAAATCGGCAATGTATTCTTTGGGTTCTTTTATGGTAAACTCTTTCCAAGCCAACCCTTTTTTATCTATATTTAACTGATAAAGTAAGCGTATAGCTAAGTTTATATGAATGTATTTGGCATTAAGAGTAGTAAGTAATATCTGCATGAAAGTTGTTTTGCATGGCGAAGATAGTTTAAACAATAAAATTATACTTAATTAGGTCAATGTTTCAACATGTATTTGTTTGAATTGATTTTTTACTCTTATTTATTCTCCCGAAATTCTCAATTTATCAATGCATGTAGAAATGACTATGTGCAATAAATTGGCAAATGTAATAGTGATGTTGAGCTAAGTTTAATCAAATAAAATGTAGCGTTTTGTTTTATATCTTCGCAAGCAACAAATAAATAATTTTTGATATATGGTAACCAAGGTAACTGATTCAGAGTTTCAAAATTTAATCCAATCAAACAATAAAGTAGTAGTTAAGTATTATGCCAATTGGTGTGGTACATGTCGATTGTTTGCTCCTAAATTTACTAAAATATCAAATAAAGAAGAATATGCTGATATAATGTTTTTGGATATTAATGCCGAAGAAAATCCTGATGCTCGTCAGTTTGCAGGAGTAAGTAACTTGCCATTTTTTGCAGTAATAAAAGACGGAAAATTAGTAAATGCAGATACTACATCTAAAGAAGAAAGTGTTGAAAATATGGTTAAGCAAATACTTTAACCCTTATCTCAAATGAAAATACAAGCAATTAAAGATTTAGTAGAAAAACATGATTTATCTACACTTCGTGCAGCTGAAGAGGCTATTATTAATGAGCAAATTCCTTCAATCCAAATAACAGGAGAAGATGTTGGCGAACAACTTACACATATATTAGGTGCAATAGATGTGCTTGAAAAAGTGCAACTTGAAGGGAAGGATAAGGGTATTGCCTTGAGAGAGTTTTTTCAAAGAGTTCGAAACAGTATATCATAGCGGAATTATATGATATAAATTATAGATAAAATGTGGGTAAAAAACTACCAACATAAAGATTAAAAATTAATTTTGTGCTGTTTTTATAGATAAAAATATGATTGTTTCAATAGATTATACCGCAATATTCATTCAATTTTTAGTAGCTGTTGGATTCGTTGTTTTTGCTATGGTTGTTTCACACAATGTGGGCCCTAAACGTAAAACCAATGATAAACTTGCCGTTTTTGAGTGCGGTATAGAGTCAGAAGGAAATGCTCGTATGCCTTTTTCAATTAGATATTTTCTTACAGCCATATTGTTTGTTTTGTTTGATGTGGAGGTTGTGTTTATGTATCCATGGGCTGTAAATTTTAAATCACTTGGGCAAACAGGTTTTATCGAAATTCTTTTGTTTGTAAGCACACTACTTTTAGGATTTGTTTATATAAGAAAAAAAGGAGCACTTAATTGGGAATAAAAAGGTTGAATTTTGAGCGTTAAATTACCAAAACAACAATTCGAAATTCAGAATTTAAAATTTAAAGATGAGTAATATTCAAATATCACCACCACCAGCAGGTATAGAAGGTCAAGGCTTTTTTGCTACTAAAATTGAAGAGGCGATTGGACTAGCTAGAGCAAATTCAATTTGGCCGTTACCATTTGCAACATCATGTTGTGGAATTGAATTTATGGCAACAATGGCATCCAATTATGATTTGGCTCGTTTTGGTTCTGAGCGAATTAGTTTTTCTCCTCGCCAGGCCGATTTATTGATGGTAACAGGAACTATTTCAAAAAAAATGGGACCCGTGTTACGTCAAGTTTATTTGCAAATGGCCGAGCCTCGTTGGGTTATAGCCGTAGGTGCTTGTGCTTCATCAGGTGGTATTTTTGATACATATTCTGTTTTACAGGGAATCGACAAAGTAATACCTGTTGATGTGTATGTACCAGGTTGCCCACCACGTCCTGAGCAAATAATTGAAGGTGTGATGAAGATACAAGAATTAGTAAAAACTGAATCACTTCGCAGAAGAACATCTCCAGAGTATAAAGCATTAATGGCAAGTTACGGAATAGAATAATGGCTGATATAAATAATGGATACCTTTTACAACAGCTTCAAGAAAAATTTGAGGCTGATATCATTTCGGCAGATGAGCCATATGGTATGTTAACTATTGTATTTGATAAAAATAAAATAATTGATTTATTATCTTTTTTATACAATCACACTGAGTTGAAAATGCAATTTTTAACTGATTTGTGTGGAATTCAATATCCAGATAATGAGGGAAAAGAATTTGGAGTTATTTATCATCTTCATAGTCTTCAAAACAATTTAAGATTACGTATAAAATGTTTCATGCCCAAAGATGCTCCACAAATATCAACTGTTACAGGTTTGTTTGCTTCGGCCAATTGGCAGGAACGCGAAACGTACGACTTTTATGGAATAATATTTACAGGGCATCCAGATTTAAGAAGAATTTTGAATGTTGATGAAATGGATTATTTCCCAATGAGAAAAGAATATCCATTAGAAGATCAAACTAGAACAGATAAAGACGATACTTATTTTGGAAGATAAATTATTATGCAACAAAACGAATTAGACATAGCAAATAATACCGAAACCAAAGAATACACTACTTTAAACTTAGGTCCTACCCACCCTGCCACACACGGTATTTTTCAGAATGTGCTTACAATGGATGGCGAGATTATCGTTAATTCAGAGCAAACCCTTGGTTATATTCATCGTGCTTTTGAAAAAATTGCCGAACACAGACCTTATTATCAAATAACACCACTTACAGATAGACTTAACTATTGCTCCTCACCAATTAATAATATGGGTTGGCACATGACGGTAGAGAAGCTTCTTGGGATTGAAACCCCCAAAAGAGTAGATTATTTTCGTGTTATTATTATGGAATTAGCTAGAATTTCTGACCATTTGGTTTGTAATTCAGTTATAGGTGTTGATATCGGTGCGTTAACAGGATTTACTTATGTGTTTCAATTGCGTGAACGTATTTACGATATTTTTGAAAGCATTTGTGGTGCTCGACTAACAACAAACATCGGCCGAATTGGTGGTTTAGAAAGAGATTTTTCAAAAGATACCTTCAAGTTGATAAAAGAATTTTTGGTTGAATTTCCTAAAATTTTTGGTGAATTTACTAGTTTATTAGAGCGCAATAGAATATTCATAGATAGAACGGTAGGTACAGGACCCATTTCGGCTGAAAGAGCTTTAAATTATGGTTTTACTGGTCCCAATCTACGTGCAACAGGAGTTGATTATGATGTTAGGGTAATGAATCCATATTGTTCTTACCAAGATTTTGATTTTACCATTCCTATAGGCAAACAAGGAGATACTTTCGATCGATTTATGGTGCGCCAACAAGAGATGCTTGAAAGTATGAAAATAATAAAACAAGCTTTAGAAAATCTTCCTGAGGGTAAACATTTTGCCAATGTTCCTGAGTTTTTCTTGCCTCCAAAGCAAGAAGTATATAACAACATGGAAGCATTAATTTGGCATTTTAAAATTGTGATGGGAGAAGCTGATGTGCCTAAAGGAGAGGTGTATCATTCTGTTGAAGGAGGTAATGGTGAATTAGGTTTCTATTTGGTGAGTGATGGCAGTAGATCAGCATATCGTTTGCATTTCCGCAGACCTTGCTTTATATACTACCAAGCATTCCCTGAAATGGTAAAAGGCTCTACAATTAGTGATGCCATAGTAGCTATGAGTAGTATGAATGTGATTGCAGGCGAATTGGACGCTTAAGAAATATTGAATGATAAATGTTGAATGGGAAAAATCAAAATTCAGCATTCAAAATTTAAAATTATTAAAATGAGTGAAGTAAAAAAAATAGAATTTAGTCCCGAAGCATTTGAGCTTGTTCAACGCTTGATAAGAAGATACCCTGAGGGCAATCAAAAATCTGCATTAATACCAACTCTTCATTTAGCTCAGGCCGAATTTGATGGTTGGCTAAGTGCTCCTGTTATGGATTATGTAGCTTCTTTGTTACAAATTCAAGCTATTGAAGTGTATGAAGTAGCTTCATTTTATAGTATGTTCAATCTAAAGCCTGTTGGCAAATGTTTGATTGAGGTTTGCAGAACAAGTAGCTGCTGGTTGAGAGGTGCAAATGAAGTAGTGGCACATATTGAAAAGAAGTTAAACATTAAGGATGGTGAAACCACCCCTGATGGAAAGTTTACACTTAAAACAGTTGAATGCCTTGGTAGTTGTGGAACAGCACCAATGCTGCAAATAGGAAAGCAATATCATGAAAATCTAACCTTGGATAAAGTGGAAAACCTTATCAATGATTGGTCTCAGGCAACTGAGCATAGCAAATATTTAGATAATTCAACCTTTAGAAAAAACTAATTAAATGGGACGTAAAATCCTTTTAAAACATATAAACGAACCTGGCATTCAAGGCTACGAAACTTATCGTAGAATTGGTGGGTACGCATCAGTTGAAAAAGCTGTTAAAACCATGACACCTGATGCCATTGTTGAAGAAGTGAAGAAATCAGGTCTTCGTGGTAGAGGTGGTGCAGGTTTCCCTACGGGCATGAAATGGAGTTTTCTTGCCAAGCCTGAGGGGGTAAATAGATACCTTGTTTGCAATGCGGACGAAAGTGAACCAGGTACATTCAAAGACCGTTATTTGATGGAAAAAATTCCTCATCTTTTAATAGAAGGAATGATTACTTCAAGTTTTGCTTTGGGTGCACATACTTCTTACATTTACATTCGTGGCGAGTATTTCTATATTGTGAATATATTAGAAAAAGCCATTGAAGAAGCTTATGCAAATGGTTGGTTAGGCAAAAATATTTTGGGAACAGGTTACGACCTTGACTTATATGTTCATGTGGGTGCAGGTGCATATATCTGTGGTGAAGAAACAGCATTACTTGAAAGTTTGGAAGGCAAACGTGGTAATCCTCGTATTAAGCCACCTTTTCCTGCTATCAAGGGTTTGTGGGGTTGTCCTACAGTAGTAAATAATGTAGAAACCATAGCATCGGTCGTTTCAATTGTAAACGATGGGGGTGATGCTTATGCTGCATTAGGAATAGGAAGGTCAACAGGTACAAAATTAATTTCGGCATCGGGGCACATTAACAAACCGGGTGTGTATGAAATAGAAATGGGAATTACCGTTGAAGATTTTATTTATAGTGATGAGTATTGCGGTGGCATCTTGAATGGCAAAAAACTAAAAGCAGTTGTAGCAGGAGGTTCATCTGTTCCTATTCTTCCAGCTGAATTAATTTTAAAAACTGCCAATGGCGAAAAACGATTGATGAGTTATGAAGGCTTATCTGATGGCGGTTTTGCAACGGGTACCATGTTGGGTTCTGGTGGGTTTATTGTGATGGATGAAACAACCAACATTGTTCAGAACTTATATACTTTTGCTCGTTTCTATCATCACGAAAGTTGCGGACAATGCAGTCCTTGCCGTGAAGGAACCGCATGGATGGAGAAAATTATGCATAAAATCTTACATGGTCATGGAACCTTGGCAGATGTAGATTTGCTTTGGGAAATTCAAAGTAAAATTGAAGGCAATACCATTTGCCCATTGGGAGATGCAGCAGCATGGCCGGTGGCAAGTGCCATTAGACATTTTAGATCAGAATTTGAAGAGTACGTAAAAAATCCTGAATCTATTAAGGAAGTGAATCACCTTTATAATACGCAATTGGCATAGCCAAAAATTGCAATGATGGTAAAGAATAAATGAACACAAATTAAGTCATGTATTAATCAGTAAAATCTGAGTAATCTTTGGCTAAAAAAGATATATAAATGGCAAAAGTAACAATAGACGGAATAGAAATTGAAGTACCTGAAGGAACTACCATCCTACAGGCTGCTCGTTTAATTGGTCCAGAAGTAGCGCCACCAGCTATGTGCTATCATAGCAAAGTGAAAACAAGTGGTGGATATTGTCGTACCTGCTTGGTTGAGGTTAGTAAAGGCTCAGAAAAAGACCCAAGACCTATGCCTAAATTGGTTCCTAGCTGCCGCACCACTGTAATGGATGGCATGGAGGTAAGCAATTTTACGAGCAAAAAAGTAGTTGATGCTCGTAAAAGTATAGTTGAATTTCTATTAATAAATCATCCCCTAGATTGCCCTATTTGCGACCAAGCTGGTGAATGTCATCTTCAAGATTTATCATACGAAAATGGTTCGGCCAAAACTCGTACTGATTTTGAACGTAGAACTTTTAACAAAATAGATATCGGAAACAATATACAACTACACATGACACGTTGTATTCTTTGCTACCGTTGTGTGAAAGTGGCCGAACAAATTACTGATGGCAGGGTTCATGGTGTTATAAACCGTGGCGATCATGCTGAAATATCAACCTATGTAGCACAAGCAATTGATAATGATTTCTCAGGCAATGTAATTGATGTTTGCCCAGTTGGAGCATTAACCGATAAGACATTTAGATTTAAAAGTCGTGTATGGTTTACTAAACCCATGCAAGCACATCGAGATTGTGATAAATGTTCAGGTAAAGTAAATCTTTGGTATAAAGGCGAAGAGGTATTAAGAGGTACAGGCCGTAAAGACCAATGGGGAGAAATTGAAGAGTTTATTTGTAATACTTGCCGTTTTGATAAGAAAAAAACCAGCGATTGGGTTGTTGAAAAACCAGCAAGCATTAGCCATCAATCAGTAATATCTGCTAATCATTACGAAGTGTTTACTAAACCTACAGAGTTTAAAATTAATATAGTTAAAACATTACCAATAGAGGAGAAAACAAACTAATGGAAATTATATTTTTTAAGATAGCACTTATATTAATTATTTTTCTGATTAGCCTTGGAATGGCAGCCTATTCAACTTATGGCGAAAGAAAAATAGCTGCATTTTTGCAAGATAGGATTGGGCCAGACAGAGCGGGTCCATTTGGATTATTACAACCTATTGCCGATGGTACAAAAATGTTTTTGAAAGAAGAGATTATTCCCAATGTGTCAAATAAATGGTTGTTTATTTTAGGTCCTTGTATTTTTATGGTAACTGCTTTGATGACAAGTGCTGTTATTCCATGGGGATTGCCTTTGGAGTTTGGTGGAGTGAAATACAATCTTCAAATAGCCGATATTAACATAGGAATTTTATATGTATTAGGTGTTGTTGGTTTGGGTGTGTATGGAGTGATGATTGGTGGATGGGCATCAAACAATAAGTTTGCTTTACTAGGTGCTATTCGTGCTTCGAGCCAAATGATAAGCTACGAACTTGCAATGGGCATGAGTGTTATTGCTATACTGTTGATGAACAATGGCTCGCTAAGTATTAATACCATGGTCGAAAGTCAAGGAACAGGAAAGCTATATGGGTTTATTAATATTTCAGGAATGAATTGGAATGTTTTTTATCAGCCAGTTGCCTGTTTAATATTTATTATATGTGCTTTTGCAGAGTGTAACCGCACACCTTTTGATTTGGCTGAATCGGAAAGTGAATTGATTGGTGGTTTTCATACAGAGTACTCATCCATGAAATTAGGCTTGTATTTATTTGCCGAATACATCAATATGTTTATTTCAGCTACAGTTATTTCATGTATGTTTTTTGGAGGATATAATTTTCCTGGAATTGCCTACTTGCAAGAAATATTGCCAGCAAACATTGTGAGTTTGATAAGCATTGCTGTATTGTTTGGTAAAATCATATTCTTTATTTTCTTCTTCATGTGGGTTCGATGGACTATCCCTCGTTTCCGCTACGATCAGTTAATGAGATTGGGTTGGCAAGTTTTAATGCCTTTATCTATCATTAATATGCTAATAACAGGGGCAGTATTAATTTGGTTTAATAATTAATGTTGAATGTTTAATTTTTAATATTGAATTCAATTCATAATTAAACATTCATAATTCAAAATATATAAAATGCAATTAACAAATAGAGCACAACAAGTAGTAAACAAAGAAATGACTTTTTTAGAAAGGTTGTATCTGCCCGCAATCTTTGGAGGAATGCTGATTACTATTAAACATTTGTTTAGAAAGAAAGTGTCTTTGAGGTACCCCGATGTAAAACGTGAGTTTGCTCCAGTTTACAGAGGACAGCATGTGCTGAAGCGTGATGCCGAAGGTAGGGAGAATTGTACTGCTTGTGGTTTGTGTGCAGTATCTTGTCCAGCAGAAGCCATAACCATGGATGCTGCTGAGCGAAAAATAGGAGAAGAACATTTATATAGAGAAGAAAAATATGCAGCTAAGTACGAAATAAATATGTTACGTTGTATATATTGTGGTTTATGTGAAGAGGCTTGTCCAAAGGATGCTATATACTTAACAGATAGAATTGTAGCATCTGAATTTACAAGAGGAAAATTTATTTATGGTAAGGATATGTTGGTAGAAAAAATGGATGATAGAATTGATATTAGTCAACGTAAGAAACATTATTCAATAGTTAACAATTAACATATTTTTTTATTATATGAAATCCTATACTTGCGACACTTTTTAATTAGAATAAATGAAAAGCGAAATTATATTTTATCTATTATCAGCCTTGTCAATAATAAGCGCATTGGTTGTGGTTTTTACTAAAAATCCTATATACAGTGTATTGTCGTTGATAGTGTGTTTTTTTAGCATAGCTGGGCATTACGTGATGTTAAATTCTCAGTTTCTGGCTATCGTTCACATCATAGTATATGCAGGTGCTATTATGGTATTAATGCTTTTTACAGTGATGCTTTTAAATCTTAATAAAGAGAGTGAGCCCCATAAATCAAGCTTAATAAAAGTAGCTGCTATTATCACGGGAGGCTTGTTGATGTTAACCATACTTGCCTCTTTAAAAACTACTCAATTAACTGCATATTCTACTCCAGCTGATTTAGGTTTAGGATCAGTTCAGTCTGTAGGTATGAGTTTATTTACTGAATATTTATTACCATTTGAAATTTCATCAATACTATTCATGTCAGCTATGATAGGTGCTGTGGTATTGGCTAAAAAAGAAAGATAAGATTTAAAGATATGCAAGAGACCATTCAAGTAGCTCAAAATTTACCATCAACACCACAAACTTGGTATCTGATATTAAGTACCATTCTATTTAGCATAGGTGTGATGGGTGTGTTATTTCGCAGAAATGCAATTATTATATTGATGTGTATAGAGTTGATGTTGAATGCAGTTAACCTTTTGTTGGTTAGTTATTCATCATACTCTGGCAATATGGAAGGGCAAGTGTTTGTATTTTTTGTAATGGTGGTAGCAGCTGCAGAAGTGGCTGTGGGATTGGCATTACTTGTAAGTATTTATCGCAATATTGCTAGCACTGATATTGATGTGCTTAGTAAGATGAAGTGGTAAATACTAATTTGAAAATTTAGAATGCCCTCGACTTCGTTCAGGGTGAAAAAATATAGAAAAGGCTAAAGCTAAAAGCCATAAGCTAATTAATATGACTGAAAATATATTAAATGAAATGAACCTTATAACACCTGTAATGCTAATTCCGCTATTGCCACTGTTAGGTTTTTTTATTACCTCATTGTTTGGAAAGCAACTGAAACACGCATCAGGTTGGATTGCCTCTTTGGCTATACTTGTACCTTTTATTTGCTCGGCATACATTTTTATGAATACCGATGCGGCTACTTCGTTTGAAGTACCCATTTTTGATTGGATAGCTTTCGGAAAATTCTCTATCCCTTTTGCTTTTCTTATCGACCCTCTTAGCATATTGATGCTTTTGGTAGTTACAGGTATTGGTTTCCTAATTCATATTTATTCTATTGGCTATATGCACCATGACGAAGGCTTTTCAAGGTTTTTCTCCTACTTGAATTTATTCATTTTCTTTATGTTGCTGTTGGTTATGGGAAATAACTATTTAGTAATGTTTATTGGTTGGGAAGGTGTTGGTTTATGTTCATATTTACTTATTGGTTTTTGGTTCAAAAATCAATCATACAACGATGCCGCTAAAAAAGCATTTATCATGAATCGTATTGGTGACTTAGGATTTTTGTTAGGAATGTTCTTCTTAATGATGATGTTTGGCTCGCTTGAATATAAAACCATTTTTAGCAAAGCTTCTGAAATCCCAGTTGGTAATAGTTTAATCGTTATTACTACTTTATTACTCTTTGTTGGTGCTATGGGTAAATCAGCTCAAATTCCTTTGTACACCTGGTTGCCAGATGCGATGGCAGGACCTACTCCCGTTTCGGCTTTGATACATGCAGCTACCATGGTAACAGCAGGTATTTATATGATAACTCGTTCTCATGTATTGTTTGTTTTAGCGCCATTTACCTCAGACATTATTTTAATAGTTGGTGTGGCTACGGCCTTGTTTGCCTCTATTATTGGATTAAAACAAAATGATATCAAAAAGGTGTTGGCTTATTCAACTGTTAGTCAGCTAGGATTTATGTTTGCTGCCTTAGGAGTTGGTGCATATAAAACAGCCATGTTCCATGTATTAACACATGCTTTCTTTAAAGCCTTGTTGTTCTTAGGTTCTGGAAGTGTTATTCATGCCATGGGCGGTGAGCAAGACATCAGAAAAATGGGTGGTTTAAGAAAAGCATTACCAATTACTAACTTCACATTCTTAATCGGAACATTAGCCATTTCAGGCGTGCCTTTGTTTGCAGGTTTCTTTTCAAAGGATGAAATATTAGCCAATGTGTTTGTTCATTCAAATATATTCTTTGCAGTGTTGGTGTTAACATCCATCATTACTTCTATTTATATGTTCCGTGTTTACTTCTTAACCTTTTCGGGTGAGTTTAGAGGAACTGAAGAGCAAAAACATCATTTGCATGAATCTCCTGCTACCATTACCATTCCATTAATCATTCTTGCTGTTCTTTCAACCGTAGGTGGATTTTTAGGATTGCCAAGTGTATTCCATGCTACTCATAAATTGAATGCTTATTTAGGAAATGTTGTACCAAGTTTATCGGAGCATGAGGTTTCGCACAACTTTGAATATATTTTAATGGGATCTTTAACTGCTATTGTGGCCATCATCATTTTTGCGGTGTTCAATTATTTCATCAGCAAGAAGAATATGCCTGAGGCAAACGAAGAAGAGATGAACCCAGTGGGCAGATTCATATACAACAAATACTATGTGGATGAATTTTATAATGCTGTTTTTGTTCGTCCAATCATGTTATTGAGTGATATTTTTTTAGTACTAATAGATAAATTGATAATCGACCTTTTAGTAAATGCAGTAGCATGGTTAGCTATTTCATTAGGAAAAGGTGCAAGGTTAGTTCAAACGGGAAACACAGGTTTTTATGTGTTTGCTATGGTTATTAGTATGATTGTTTTACTGGCTTTACAATTTATAATTTAATGCTAACATTAGTTTTATTAATACTTCCGCTTATAGCATCGCTGGTATTGCTTGCCACTCGTGGTAATGCTTCGCGCAGCCTTGCCTTGTTATTTTCATTGGTACAATTAGGTATTACCCTTTATGTCTGGAATGAGTTTCGAAACACGTTGGCAATAGATTTACCTTCAAAATTCGGTTTTGTAAAAGATTGGATTTCTAGACCAAATATTTCATTCAACATTGGACTTGATGGTATCAGCATGGTAATGGTTATTTTAACCAATTTACTATTGCCTCTTATTATATTATCAGGATTCAACAGAACAATAGAAAGACCACATATTTTCTATAGTTTAATGATGCTTATGCAATCAGCTTTGATTGGTGTATTCGTATCGTTTGATGGTTTACTGTATTACATTTTCTGGGAATTGGCACTTATCCCAATTTATTTCATGGCATTCAACTGGGGTGGTGTTAACCGAAAAGCAGTGACATTGAAGTTCTTTATTTACACCCTTGCAGGAAGTTTATTGATGTTATTTGGTTTCATCTTCTTGTATTGGTCAAATCCACTTCACAATTTCAATTGGAATGATTTGGTAAATAACCATACTTGTGGTTGTAACCAAACTTGGTTGTTTTGGTTGTTTTTTGCCGCCTTTGCTATCAAAATTCCAATCGTACCTTTTCATACTTGGCAACCCGATACCTACAAAGAAGCTCCTACACAAGGCACCATGTTATTAAGTGGTATCATGCTTAAAATGGGTTTGTATAGTCTTATCAGATGGTTGTTGCCTATCATCCCTTCAGGAGTAATGCAATGGAATTCATTGGCTATTGCGCTTTGTGCCGCAGGTATTGTTTATGCATCAATCATTGCCATAATGCAACAAGATTTGAAAAAGCTGTTTGCCTATTCTTCTATTGCACACGTTGGTTTAATTGCTGCTGGTATATTTGCCATTAACGTGCAAGGTCTACAAGGCAGCATGGTGCAAATGTTGGCGCATGGTATCAATGTGGTAGGTTTATTCTTCTGTGCTGATATTATTTTTAACCGTACACAAAGCAACCATGTGGAAGGCATTGGAGGGATTAGATTGGTTGCACCACAGTTTGCCACCTATTTTATGATTGTTGTTTTAGCTTCAGTAGCCTTGCCTTTAACCAATGGTTTTGTGGGTGAGTTTATGTTGCTTTATGGTTTATATGAATACAATCATTGGTTGGCTGTAACAGGTGGATTGACCATTATTTTGGGAGCAGTGTACATGCTTCGTATGTACCAAAAAGTAATGCTAGGCGAAAGTGTCATGGAAAACATGAGTTTCCCTGATTTGTTGTGGAACGAAAAAGTAGTACTAATTTCTATAGCAGTTCTTATATTCTTCTTTGGCTTGTATCCTAAAGCCATTCTTGAGTTAAGCGAACCAGCTGTTAATTTTATCATCGAAAAATCATTAATTAAGTAGCATAGTGAATACACTTATATACGTATCTTGTTTGGGCTTTTTCTGCATGATTGCCGAGATTTTAAATCAACGCAAAGTCATCATACCTGTTTTGGTTATAGCCCTAGCCATAATCTTCGGATTAAATCTTAGCGATTGGAATCATGGCCAAACCTATTTTAACAATATGGTTAAGATAGATAATTTCTCAGTGGCTTTTAGCGGCCTTGCCATATTCATTACCTTGCTTCTTTTTATTCTTGCCAGCGAGTTCTATGCGGCAAGCGATACACACATTAGCGATTATTCTGCCATCATCGTTTTCATTCTTTGTGGTGCTTTGATGATGTTTAATTTCAACAATTTGGCCATGTTGTTTATTGGCATCGAGACCTTATCTATCTCTTTATATGTTATGGCGGGCAGCCGTAGGTTTGAAGTAAAATCAAACGAGGCGGGTTTTAAATACTTTTTGATGGGTTCTTTCATGTCAGGCTTTTTGTTGTTTGGTATCGCCTTGATTTATGGTGCTTCTGGAACTTTCTACTTAGACAAAATCTATCAATACACACAAACGAATTCAGCAAATTTGCCTGTTACTTTTCATGTAGGTGCAGTTCTGATTGTATTTGCTATGTTATTCAAAACTTCTTCAGCTCCTTTTCATTTTTGGGCACCTGATGTATATGAAGGTTCACCTACATTGATAACAGCCATGATGAGTACCTTAGTAAAGGTAGCTGCATTTGCTGCATTCTACCG
>CAIVPY010000405.1 GCA_903907885.1 uncultured Bacteroidota bacterium | reverse complement strand
TGTGGAATTAAATTCACTCTGCATGGTTTGGTTTAGTGGATGTATCTTTAAATAGTTGGGTTGATAGTAGCTGTGTATTACTGCATTTGACATTATGGAAGCTGTAATGTTTGATACGGATGGTGTGTTGTCATGGTCCCGTTTGATATATCATAGAACACATACATAAGTCCCTCACTTATTCTGAACGAGAGAAGATGTAAATTTCCATTTATTAGAGCTTTTTCATGTTGGAAATTTGTCATTAATGCATAGAAATTATTTGGATCCAATGAAATAGGTTGTCTAATATTATTACGTATATATGGTATTTTATGTGCATTGTAAAAGACAGTGCATATAGATCTTGATCGTGGTTCTGGAATCTGAACTATTTTTCTGTTATAATATATCATATTTTCTTGGTTTTGTGTACTGTATAGTGGTTGAACAATTGGTTGGGCTGTGGTATTATAATACTGTTGAGCATTTACAGCGTTTTTAACCAGAGTCGTTTGTCGTTGTACAGTGTCTGGTTGTGCAGTGGTAACTTGAACGTGTGATTGATCCTGTCTCCCAAATATTGTAGTAGGTAGACTAATTTGCGCCATTTCGACTGTTGGAATTGGATTTTGGTCTACGAAAGATGGCTGGGGGGGTAAACTGTTACCTGGTGTAGTGTTGACAGCTGGTGTTGCATTTGGTGACATAAAATATGATGGAGGTAGTAAACCATTACCTGGTATAACGTTGGCAACTGATGCTGGATTTGATGTTCTGTAATCTGGTGGATTTCTTTTTACTCTTGTATTATCAGCTAAATTGACTTCATATTGATTATTATTTTTAAATCGTATTTCACAGAAACTTATTTTGGGTGTATGTTCTCCATTTTCGTCATAGTATACTGTTATTTTTGATTTATCAAAATAAAATGAAATCAAATGAGTAATATCACCATCTGAGATCAATCTTCTATCACTTGTCACTGGATAAAAAAACTGTTTAAGAAATTTAGAACCAACATCACGTTTTGTACCACCATCTTCCTTTGTATATAATTTTACATCACCATCCATAACTTGACTGAAAAAAATCGGTTTTGTACTATTACCTTCATCAATAAAATACATTTTTTCTCCGTCGTATTCCAGCTGTATGTCTGTTATATTGACTTCAGTTTGTGTCGAATTTTCAAATGTGTACTTTTTTATAAGTTGTAACTCTGATATTAATACAGTACTACTGTATTTGCAATAATAAACATTAAAAAACTTCCCATCAAATGAAAATAAAATTATGTTTGTAGAAACTCCATTATTTATAAACAGTCTACCATGTTCATCATATAACCTTAAATTATGTTTAGTCATCTTTTCAGTTACATCAGTAAATTGTCCTTGTGGTGTCCGTGTGTACAGCCGCACTGCATCACCAATTGTCGTGAAATGTAGTTGTTGGGTTGCAAGATTATCATAGAATATACTTTTGTCGTCATATCTAAGTGGTATATAGTTTGTATATTGCCTTTCATCTGTATCACGCGATGATTGATTTCCGTGACTTATTATTAATAAAAACATAGACTTTAGATCTGCTGAATTCGAGATGAATCTATACACTGCTGTCCAATCCAACGCTTCAAGTCTATCATAGTAAGCGTTAAGATGTTTTTCGTACTCGCTTCCGTATTTAGCATTGGTTTCATATTTGAGTAATTTTTCACATGCTGTATCTGCTGTTTCATTGGTATGATGGTCTATTAGAACTGATTGATTGAGTAATTTTCCTACGGGTACAATTACTGATTTCATTGGGTCGTTGATTGAATCTATAATACCATGCATGTTTAAATCATCTACTTTTGTTACACCCATTTTAGTTAGAAAATATGTATTGTTAAAGAGAAGATTGCATAACTCAATGCATCTTAATGTAGCCATTGCAAGAGCCATACTCCCTAAACGTGATACATCTCTCATTTCAAATGAAGGTGTGTTCCATTTGTATATATTACCACTCTTATCAAACTTCATGTTTTGTAATGTAGGTGTTCCTAAAAGAAGATATTTCGAATTGAAAAATAATAATTGCTTTATTGCAATGGAAAATAAACCAAAAGCTGTAATTTCTTCATTTGATAGTCTTAATTGCATTTCAATTGTTTCTTCACATTGTTCATTTAACGTAACTTCATAGCTTTCTGTTGTGTCTGTAGCAGATTGTTGATTTTTTTTATTCAAGAAAATTCTTCCATGGGCATACATTTTTACAAATAAAAC
>CAIVPY010000404.1 GCA_903907885.1 uncultured Bacteroidota bacterium | reverse complement strand
TAAATTTTTTCTTAAAAACAATTTTATCAAATACTTAAACATTTTATTATTCGTTTTGCTGCTTTGGCAAATTCCGATTATGTTTGCCTTTTATACTTTATCCTACAACAAAATATAAAACATGAGCAAATACAATAAGTACAACAGCGTAATTGGGTGGTTAACCTTTATTATTTCATTGGCCACTTACACTTTAACATTAGAGCCTACCGTAAGTTTTTGGGATTGTGGCGAGTTTATTTCAGCTTCTTATCGTTTGCAAATATGTCATCCCCCAGGAGCACCCCTTTTCTTAATGATTGGGCGTATATTTTCGTTGATGGCAATGGGCGATGTTAGCAAAGTGGCTTATTGGGTAAATATGGTATCGGCCACCACTAGTGCACTTACCGTAATGTTTATGTTTTGGACTATCACTCACTTAGCTAAAAAAATGTTGGTGAAAGAAGGCGAAGCCAATGGACAGCAATCGGTTGCCATTTTTGCAGCGGGTTTGGTTGGAGCATTAACTTTAAACTTTTCTGATACTTTTTGGTTTTCAGCTGTTGAGGCTGAGGTGTATGCTTCTTCAAGTTTCTTCACAACCCTAACTTTTTGGTGTATTCTCAAATGGGAAAACATTGCCAACGAAAAACACTCTGACCGCTGGCTAGTTTTAATTGCCTACTTAATTGGTTTAGCAATTGGTGTCCATCTATTGAATTTATTGGTTATTCCAGCCATTGTATATGTTTATTATTTCAAAAAATACAAATCAACACGCAATGGGTTTTTAAAAGCCACAGGTATAGCTGTATTTGCCATAGGTATTGTTCAATTTGGTATCATTCCTGGTGTGCCTAAGTTGGCTACCATATTTGATTACTTATTTGTTAATTCATTTGGAATGCCATTCAACTCGGGTGCACTTTTTACTGTGGCTTTACTATTTGCATTATTAACATGGGGAATTATCTATACCACTCGCAATGGAAAAGTGGTTTTGAATACTGCCATTTTATGCATAACCTTTATTATGATAGGTTATTCAAGCTATGTGATGATTCCAATTCGCTCGTTGGCTAATCCTCCGATTGATATGAACGATCCTGAGCAGCCATTCTCATTACTTTCATATCTTAATCGTGAGCAATATGGTGAAAACCCTCTTATATACGGACAATACTTCTATGCTAAAGTAATTGATGTAGAGAAAAAGGGAATGAACTATCGCAAAGGTGCTAATAAATACGAAGAAGCTGGTGAGAAAATGGAGCGTGTTTACGACCCTAAAGATTGTACAATCCTTCCACGTATGTGGGCTGATAGAGCTGATTATGTTCAAAGTTATCGTCAGTGGGAAAATATGCCAGGCGAAAAACGAGCTACCTTTGCTAAAAATATTGATTTCTTGTTATCATACCAATTAGGTTTTATGTATTGGCGTTATTTCTTCTGGAATTTTGTTGGTAGACAAAACGATGACCAAGGTTTTGGAGACATCGTTAGAGGAAATTGGAAATCAGGTATTACATTCCTAGATGAATGGAGACTAGGCCCACAAAACAATATGCCCGATTCTATCAAAAATAGCAAAGCCAATAATTCATATTTTGGTATTCCATTAATACTTGGAATTTTAGGATTAATATTCCATTTCAAACGTGCTAAAGAAGATGCAATTGTTATTTCAACCCTATTCTTATTCACTGGATTCTTTATCATTTTATACCTTAATTTCCCTGCACACCAGCCTCGTGAGCGTGACTATGCTTATGTGGGTTCATACCAAACTTTTATAATTTGGGTAGGATTGGGTGTTCTTTGGATTGTTGATTTTTTATCCAAACGCATGAATGCAAAAACTGCTACTTTCATCGCTGGCGGTATTGGATTAGTAGGTTCTCCAGTTATTTTGGCTAACCAAAACTGGGACGATCATAATCGTTCAAATAGATATACAGCTTTACACTTTGCCGAAGATTATTTAAACAGTTGTTCGGCTAATGCAATCTTATTCACCAATGGTGATAATGATACCTACCCCTTATGGTATGCTCAAAACGTAGAAGGCATTCGCGCAGATATACGTGTTATCAATTTAAGCTTGTTAAATACCGATTGGTATGCAGATGCGTTGAAACGTAAAAACTACGATTCAGAACCAGTTGATTTTAGCATGACACCTGAAAAATATGCACAAGGAAATCGTGATTACGTGGTGTATTACGAAAATCCAACCTTGGAAGCTAAATACGGTATTAACAAAAATGACTACTACCCTATCAACAACATCATGGCCTTTATCAATGATGATAATGACCCAATGGGAACTGTTGAAACCCAAGGTGGTGAAAAATTACATTACTACCCTACAAAGCGATTTAGCTTATTAATCGACAAACAAGCTTGTTTGAAAAATGGTGTGGTACAAGCTAAAGATGCTGCTTTGATGGTAGATAGCATTAAGTGGGAAATCGGCAACAGCAACTTGATGAAAGCCGACTTAATCGTGCTTGATATCATTGCTTCAAACATCAACAAAAGACCTATTTGCTGGGCTATTACCACAGGAAGTGATGTTTATTTAAACTTGCAAAAATACTTTCAATTAGAAGGCTTAACGTATCGTTTGGTTCCTATTGAAAATGCAAATGGTGGTGCTGATGGAACAGTGGGTAGAATTAACACAGACATATTATTCACCAACTTAATGACCAAGTTTAAGTTTGGAAACATGAACGACCCTAAGGTTTATCTTGATGAAACCATTTTACGTCAAACTAAAAATTTTAAAAATATATTCTTCAGATTGGCTGAATCGTTGGTTAGCGAAGGCAAAAAAGACAGTGCAGTAAAAGCATTAGATTTCTGCCAAAGCATGATGCCTAAAGAAACGGTGCCATTGGATGTATTCTCAGTTAGAATGGTTGAAGGTTATTATTTATCTGACGCTAAAGACAAAGGTGCTAAGCTACTGAAAGAAATATTTGAATACCATACCGAAAAAGTAAAGTATTTTATGAGTTTCAAAAAAGGCAACAAATTAAAATCTGTTCAATCTGACATTGAAGAAAACATGCAAATTGCAGGCTATTGTGCTCAATTGGCCGAAATGCATAAAGATGATAAATTGTCAAAAGAATTTCAGGCTGAATTAAGCAAACTTCAGGCGGGTTCTTAAAAAATAATCGTCATTGCGAACTTATTGAGCAATCTTTAGAAATGGGTTGATAAACCAATTTAGCAATTAAAAATACAATAAGCGCAGAGTATCAAGAATAAACCCTTGTTTCTCTGCGCTTCTGTTTTAAAATAAAAGGAAATGTACAATCAAAACAAAGCTTCAAATCCTCTTCTTGTGTATGGCATCCATGCCATTGAAGAGGCAGTAAACAATGGCAAAGATATTCAAAAAGTGCTACTTCAAAGAGGTATAAGCAATCCTGCCATTGAACATTTGTTACAGCTTTGTAAGCACCACCAAATACCTTTTCAATACGTTCCTAAGGAGAAATTTTTTGCTTATAAAAACAAAAATCACCAGGGAGCAGTAGCCTATATTTCACCAATAAGCTACCACAATATTGAAATGCTTTTGCCCCAATTGTTTGAAGAAGGAATAGAGCCCTTTATTTTAATTTTAGATAAAGTTACCGATACAAGAAACTTTGGTGCTATTGCCCGTTCTGCTTATTGCGCAGGAGTGCATGCCATCGTGGTTCCTTTTGCTGATGC
The DNA here is from genome assembly GCA_903907885.1 of uncultured Bacteroidota bacterium. Taxonomy (GTDB): domain Bacteria; phylum Bacteroidota; class Bacteroidia; order UKL13-3; family UKL13-3; genus RGVD01. Next base: position 5,147 of record CAIVPY010000404.1, on the reverse strand, counting down.
TGCACCTGTAACTGATGATGCCATCAAAACTTCAGCAGGGGCTTTGCTTCAAATACCTGTGTGCAGAGAAAAGAACTTAAAAACAGTGGTTGAATTGATGAACCAAAGTGGTCTTGCCACATTGGCCTGCAGCGAGAAAGCAAGCAAAAACTTGCAAGATGTTGACCTTACTGGTCCACTTGCCATTGTGATGGGAAATGAAGAAAAAGGCATTAGTCCCGATATTATGAAACGTTGCACATATTTAGCCAAAATTCCATTGGAGTTTGGGGTTCAATCTTTAAATGTTTCTGTGGCATGTGGCATTGCACTTTACGAAGCTGTTAGACAACGCATATAATGAAAGCAACAATACATTGGAATCAGCAGAACTTTAAGGTGGATTTATCTCAACCTATTGATATTTCAATTCCATTAAAAAGTGGAAATGTTAACCCAAATGGTTTCTATATTGATGCCCCAAGGTTTGAACCCGTGCGAGTAGGGGATTTCGTTGGTTCTGTGGCCGAAGGTGCTGGCTGCAATTGTGAGAACCTATATATAAATGCACATGGAAATGGAACCCATACCGAATGTGTAGGACATATTTCTTTGGAACGAATTACCATTAACCAATGCCTTAAACAGTTTTATGCAATGGCCCAATTAGTCAGTATTGCTCCCAAATTGCAAAACAATGGCGACTATATGGTGATGCTTGAAGACGTAAAACCTTTATTGAAAAAAGATATTGAAGCATTTGTTTTGCGTACATTACCTAATGATAACAATAAACTAAACAAAGCCTATTCAGGTTCAAACCCTACATATGTTGAGCCCGCTTTAACAGCTTATTTATGCGAAAAAAATATTAAACATTTTTTGCTTGATTTGCCTTCGGTGGATAGGGAAGAGGATGAAGGAAAACTAGAAGCACATCATGCCTTTTGGAATTATCCAAACTCGCCAAGACGGGATGCCACCATTACTGAATTTATTTTTGTGAAAGATGAAGTTCAAGATGGCATATATTTATTAAACATCCAAATTGCCTCCTTTGAGAGCGATGCTAGCCCAAGCAAACCAGTGTTATATGCACTAAGTTAAAAAACTTGCTCTTTGCTTACTAAAACTATTTCACCTTTATAAAATCATAACTCATATAGTCAATAAAATCATTCACTTTGATAGTAATGCCTTTTACTATATTTTTTTCGACTACAAATGGCAAGACTTGCACACCACAGGTAACATCACTATAAGTACACAAGAAGGTGTTATTATCTAAATAAGCCAAACTGCCAATATTGTTTGGATGATGACTAAAGTGTAATGTCAATTTTTCTTTAGTCAATTTCACTTCCACATTACCATAAAAGCTGTTATTATATATTCCAACATAGTTTTGCAAATCAATCAAAGGTTTGTTTTTAGATTGTGTTAAACGAGTCAAACTATCTAATTCTTTTTGCTCAGCTAACCTGCTTTTTTGAGTAGGTATAAAATACATTTCACTTAGATTTCTATAGGGTACATGAAGATAAGATTCAATTACTTGTTTTACCAATGCGTCATAAAGCGAATTCATATCGGTATTGGTATATACCAACACACCTAAATTTTCTTCGGGAATGAATTCGGTTTTTGTAACAAAGCCATTTGCACCACCACTATGTTCCCAAATTCTTCGACTTTCGTAATCATAACTTTGCCACCCAAGCCCGTAGGTAGAAAAATGGTTGCTTTTAAAAATTCTTGAATTCACGTCACTGCTAATCATATTCGATTTTCTGGTTTCGGACAGAACTGTAAAAGGTACAATTTGTTTACCGTCAAACCTGCCACTATCCAATTGAAACAATAGCCAATTAGCCATATCTCTTACACAAGAATTAATGCTTGCCGATGGCCCCATATTGTCAATATTTGTAAAAGGCATGGTTACTAATTTACCATTTACCAAAGTGTGAGGAATACAGGCATTGGCATCATTAGAAATCATTTGATAAGTTGTGTTTGTGTGCTTCATTTGAAGGGGTTCAAAAAAATGATATTTAATAAAATCATCCCAAATTGTATCGGTTACATTTTTTATCAATTCACCGGCTGTAATAAAAGCGGCATTACAATACCCATATTTGTATCTGAATGGATAAACAGGCTTGCTTAAAGCCAAGTGTTGAATGATTTCTTTTCGCGTTAGATTACTACCCCAGTTCAAAAAATCACCTTGGAAAGTTTGAAGTCCTATTCGGTGGCAAAGCAAATCACGCACCGTACATTGCTTGGTATATGTATCATCAAACAATTTAAAATCGGGCATATACTTTGTTACTTTTTCATCTAATATCAATCGTTTTTGGTAATTTAGTAACGCTATAGAAGTACCCGTAAAAGCTTTACTGTTGGATGCAATCTGAAACAGAGTGTATTCATCTACTTTGTTTGTTTTTCCAGCCTGAGTTACTCCATAACCCTTACAAAGACAATTTTTCCATCTTTAATAATAGCTATTGCCAAACCTGGTACTTGCCATCGTTGCATCTCTCTGTGTATATAGGAATCAAGCGAATCGGTAACAAAAACAGGTTGCGCTAATAGCTTGATTTGAATGATAAAGAGGAAAAAGAAAAAAATAAAATTACGCATAACAATAATAAAATATAGGTGTGAATATAGGGACTGATTATATAAATCCAAACCTGCTTTGCCTACAATTATCTAATACTCTGTTTGTCTAAGTAAGTTTATTATAAAAGAATTAATGTTGAATGTGTCTATCTACTTTATTAGTTCAATCAATTAATGTAATTTGCTGCCCTATTTATGAGCGACCCAAAACGATATTTAGTAACTGCAGCATTGCCATATGCCAATGGACCTGTTCACATTGGACACCTTGCAGGCTGTTATTTGCCAGCAGATATTTATGTAAGATACCTAAAAGCAATTGGTAAGGATGTTTTGTTTATTTGTGGTAGCGATGAGCATGGTGTACCTATTACTATCAAAGCGAAAAAAGAGGGAACTACACCTCAACAAGTGGTTGATAAATACAACGACATCATGAAGAATGCCTTTACTGAGTTTGGTATTGAGTTTAGCTATTATGGTCGTACAAGCAGTAAATTACATCACGAAACAGCTCAAGATTTTTTTAAAACCCTTTACGAAAAAGGTGTTTTTAGAGAGGAAATCACCCAACAATATTATGACGAAGAAGCTAAACAATTTTTAGCAGATAGATACATCACTGGTACATGCCCAAGGTGCGGAAATACAAATGCTTATGGTGACCAATGTGAAAGATGTGGAACCTCATTAAGCCCTATTGATTTAATCAATCCAAAGTCGGCATTAAGTGGTGCCACTCCCATTTTGAAAGAAACCAAAAATTGGTTTTTGCCAATGGGAGAAATACAACAAAGTGATGTATTCAAAGCTTACATTAAAAGATTTGACAACTGGAAAAGCAATATCAAAGGGCAATGCCAAAGTTGGTTAACCGAAGGCTTACAATCGAGGGCGATGACACGCGATTTGGATTGGGGAGTGCCCGTTCCATTGCCAGATGCTGAGGGAAAAGTGTTATACGTTTGGTTTGATGCGCCTATCGGATATATCAGTGCTACTAGGGAGTATTTGCAATTAGCAAATTCAAACACTATGCCAACGGCATTTGAGGATTGGTGGCAAAATGATGAGACAGCTTTGGTTCATTTTATTGGTAAAGACAATATTGTGTTTCACGCCATTATTTTCCCAATGATGTTAATGACGCATGGAAAATACATCCTACCAACAAACGTTCCGGCCAATGAGTTTCTGAACCTAGAAGGGGATAAAATATCTACCTCACGCAACTGGGCCGTTTGGTTACACGAATATTTGATTGACTTCCCCAATAGGCAAGATGAATTACGTTATGTGCTTACATCTATTGCACCTGAAACAAAGGACAGTGAGTTTACTTGGAAGGATTATCAAACCCGTGTAAACAGCGAATTGGTTAGCATTTTCGGCAATTTCATAAACCGTGTGATGGTATTAAGCCATAAGTTTTACAATGGTATATTGTCAAGCAAACAGGTTGAACTTACGGATGAAAAATTAATCACAGCGCGCAAAAATTGTTTTGAAGATGTAAACCAAAGTTTGCAAAAAATGCAGCAAAATTTGGATGAAATCAAACTGCGTGAAGCATTATCAGAATGGATTAATGTGGCTAGGGTAGGAAATAAATATTTGGCAGAAACAGAGCCTTGGAAGCTAGTGAAAACCGATGAGGAAAGCACCAAAGTGATTATGCTTGATGCCTTGCAGATATGCGCCAAATTGGCCATAAGTGCTGAAGTGTTTTTACCACATACTGCAAAAAAATTGAAAACTATGCTTGCTGTTGATGAGCTTCAATGGAATCAAATTTTTGATGAAAATATTCTGTCAGCCAATCATACTTTAGGTGTTGCAGAAATTTTGTATAAGCAAGTGGAAGATGAAGAAATTCAAAAGCAACTTATCAGACTTGAAGAGATTAAAAAGGCGAATACCCAACAGCCTGCAGCAAGCAATTTAAAAGAAGTAAAACCAGATATTAGCTACGAAGATTTTGATAAAATTGACCTTCGTGTGGGTAAAGTATTGGAAGCAGAAAAGGTGCCAAAGGCCGACAAATTGCTAAAATTAACAGTTGATTTAGGTTTTGAAAAGCGCACCATCTTAAGTGGCATTGCCGAATATTACAAACCTGAAGAACTTGTAGGAAAGCTTGTAACTGTGGTTGCCAACCTTGCTCCACGCAAAATTAGAGGCATCGAAAGTCAAGGAATGCTTTTGATGGCTGGCAATGATTTTGGTAAACTTTATAGTGTTGCTTCTGAAAAAGACATTGAACCAGGAAGTCTTGTTAAGTAAAATCAAACAGGAAATTTGTTTTCTTGATAATTCTCAATGAGATTCCAAATCATTTCAATCCTACTTTCCCAATTATTTTCTTTTGCGAACTGAACACGTTCATTAAGTTTATTTTCATTCAATTCTGCTAATGCAACTCCTAACAATTTAACAAATTCTTCATCAGAATTGGCTACGTATATTAACCCATTGAACGACTCTACATCTTTTGAAAAATTAGTAGAAACCACAGGCATTCCCGCACCTAAGTATTC
>CAIVPY010000403.1 GCA_903907885.1 uncultured Bacteroidota bacterium | reverse complement strand
TGAAGTACTTGTTACATTTTGAATGGTCATTGTAAACAATCTAACCTTTGAATTAGCTGGTATAGTTGTTCCTAATGTTGCACCAACTGTAGGAATGATTTTACGCATGTAAATTTGTGCTGCCGTTCCACTTGATACTGTATTGGTGGCACCAGACTGTTGACCTGCCGGCATGCCATAGTTTGAATAGGTAATGTTTGAAGGGTTATTTGCTGTAGCTCCTAACGAACCACCATTTAACCAAGCTGTATTAAATGACAAAGCCACTGTTCCTCCTTTAAATTCAAAAGCTGTACCACCTGTATTGTAAATATTGACATCAAACTGATATGTAGTTGTATTTACATATTGTTCATTTTCAATTCTCCACTCAAACGTTGGTAGCTGTGCATACAATGTTGCTCCTAGAGACATAAGTAATGCTAATGATGTAATGATTCTTTTCATATATTCTTTTTATTTTATATTATTTTTAGTCTTGTAGCAAATATATTAATCTTTTTAAAAAACCAAAGTAAATTTAAATAAATATTTACTGAATTGGTATTGATAGTTTTTTAAATAGAAAAGGCTACCTACTGGTAGCCTTTTTATCAAAAAGTTAGAATTAAGAAATTATTCTTTAACCAATTTTGGTATATTTATACTGATTAAGTAGTAAGCCCCAAACAATAGGGATGAATAAAACAAATCTCCCAATAAAGTGTTTTGAAAGAAAGGTATCGCCATTGTATAGCTTTCTATCATACCAGTAAAATTGTGAGGATACATCATGTTTATTGACCCTTCAGGATAAATGAAAACTAAATTGGTAATCAAATAAAATAATACAGAACTAAGTATTGACATGCCCGCAATTCTTAGTATCGATTTGTTTTTTTGCAAATTGAATCCTAACAATACTACAATAAAAAAACTACCATATACTGGCAACATTTCTGCCATCGGATACCTATCTAAAAACATATCACTAATTATCAACGCTACAAATGGTACTGCAAAAGTCATTATTCTGTTTGCGAAAAAGGCACCACCAAATAAAGCTATAGCTGCTATTGGAGAGAAATTAGGCAAATGAGGAAGCAACCTGCTTAGAGCGGCAAGTGTTATAAGTATACAAATGGTTATAATTTTTTTGTTCATGATTTGTTTAAAATTTTTGTGCGAATGTAAAAGCTAAACTTTTAATAAAAAAGTTAGACTTATGTATTGAATAATTCCTTATTAATTACTCTGTTTAATATTCCAACCATCAGGTAATTTTTCTGTAATCTCAATATTACCGAATTCTTTGCTTTGACGAGCACCAACTTTTTTAGCCCAATCGGCCATATATTTAATTCCTTCAGCTAATTGAATACCTGTTGGTGCACCAAAGATCCTATGAGCTTTTGCATGACTTGAATATGCGTGCATCACCTCATTACGTGCTGTCAAATAATTAATGTTAGGTTTTACAGCAAATTCATTACATACCACTTCTGCTAAATCATTAACTGTAAAAGGTTTGTCTGCACCAATATTAAAGACTTCATTGAACGATTCCGGTATATTAATACACTTAGCTATAGGTATTGCTACATCATCAATATAACTGAAAGCACGTGTTTGTGTACCATCTCCAAATATGGTAAGCTGCTTACCTTGCATAATTTGATTCATGAAAATACCAATTACGTTACGGTATTTGTCGCCAATGTTTTGGTTTTCTCCATACACATTGTGTGGACGGAAGACCACGTAATTTAACCCAAACATTTCGTGGGCTGCTTTCAAATCCAACTCAACTGCGTACTTTGAAATGCCGTATGGATCTTCAGGTGTTGGAACCATTTCTTCAGTCATTGGCAACTGCCCTTTACCATACACAGCAATAGATGAAGTAAACACAAAGCATTTTACTTTATGTTTAACAGCTTCATTTATTAATAACACACTACCAGTTAAATTGTTAGTGTAATTAAAACTACGGATAAAATGTGATAAACCCTCGGCAGCATAAGCAGCTAAGTGGTACACATAGTCAATTTTATTATCTAAAAAAATTTGTTTTACTAAAGTTGCATCAGTGATGCTACCTAGAATAAAACTCAC
>CAIVPY010000402.1 GCA_903907885.1 uncultured Bacteroidota bacterium | reverse complement strand
TATATTCTTGATTTTTATAACAATAATAGAGAGCAAAGTTTTATTGAGAATATAAAAAAGGAAAAGGAAAAATTTACTTGGTCTTACTTAGCAAAAGAGTTGTTGTCGCTTTAGTAACTCCTTCTTAAAAAAGTCGGTTAATTATGTGCAATAAATACCAAAATTTATATTTATAATTTATCTCACACCATTTTGGTTCATTCCAACAAAATTGATGATTGAATTAAACAGAATAACTCATAAATTTGTTCCATGCTTGGATTAAAATTAGCTACCGACCCTGCTTGGGTAAATATAGCAGAAAAAACAATTGAAGATATTCTTACCGATCATGCTTACTGTGAACAAAAAGCAGCAAGTAATGGCATTTCAATTATTATTAAATATCCCGACAAACAAAGATTGGTAGACGAAGTAACATCTATTGTTGCCGAAGAGTGGGGACATTTCCGTAAAGTACTTAAAGAATTAGAAAAGAGAGGCTATAAGTTTGGACACAAACGAAAGGACGAATATGTGAACGAACTCCTAAAATGGATTCGCAAAAGTGGTAACAACAAAGAACAAATGCTTGATAGACTGCTAGTTTGTGCCATGATAGAAGCCAGAAGTTGTGAAAGATTTAGGTTATTGTCTATACATATTGAAGATGATGAATTGAAAAAATTCTATCATGAGTTTATGGTAAGCGAAGCTGGACATTATATTACCTTTATTGAATTGGCTAAAGAATATGAAAAAGAAGAGATAGTGATGAGCAGATGGGAACAAATGCTTGAATACGAAGCTGAACTTATATACAGTTTGAGCCCACGAGGTGATAGGGTTCACTAGTTATAAGTTAATAAAAAAGGTTGAGCAAAATGATTACTCAACCTTTTTAAGTTTGTCTCTATAATTGTTTTAAACCGTTGCGGGTTTATTAAGTGGTAGCTTGCTAAATTTATCAGCAACTACTAATTCTTTGCTACCAGGAGTATATTTGTAAAATCCTTCACCCGACTTGGCACCTAAGTTGCCAGAAGTAACCATATTTACCAACAATGGACTTGGAGCATATTTTGGGTTTCCAAAACCTTCGTGAAGTACATTCATAATGGCTAAACATACATCTAAACCTATAAAATCAGCCAATTGTAATGGCCCCATAGGATGAGCCATGCCTAATTTCATAACAGTATCAATTTCAATTACATCGCCAACACCCTCGTGAAGTGTGATGATAGCTTCGTTAATCATTGGCATCAATATTCTGTTTGCAATAAAACCTGGATAATCATTTGATATAGCGGGTATTTTACCGATTTTTTTAGCTAGTTCAATGATAGTTTCGGTTACTTCAGTAGATGTTTTGTATCCACTTATAACTTCTACAAGTTTCATCATTGGAACAGGATTCATAAAGTGCATTCCAATTACTCTGTCTGGACGCTTTGTTACTGATGCTATTTTTGTTATTGAAATAGAAGATGTATTAGAGGCAAGAATACAGTGTGGGGGAGTAAGTTCAGCTATATTTTTGAAGATATCTAATTTAATACTCATGTTTTCTGTTGCAGCTTCTATCACAAGGTCTGCAGCAATAACACCCTCTGATAAAGATGTATATGTTTTAATATTTCCTAATATTTTTTGTTTGTCTTCTTCAGTTAACGAACCTTTTGCAATTTGCCTATCCATGTTTTTCCCAATGGTTAGTATTGCTTTTTTTAAAGCTTCTTCATTAATGTCAACTATCGATACATTGTATCCATTTTGAGCAAATACATGGGCTATACCATTACCCATCGTTCCAGAACCTATTACGGAGATGTTTTTCATTTTATTTATTTGTTTTTATTTTGTAAATCAATTTAAGCCAAAGCCTCATAAACATTAATTGTAATGTTGAGTTTAGGCAGCGCAAAAGTAAAAAAGGAGTGTATGTTTAATAATATTATTATCTAAATAATGAAAATTGTTTTAGTTTGTAACATTAATCGTTCAAAATGAAGCAATTATTTTATCTGATATTTATTATTCCATTGTTTTCAACTGCTCAAAAGCCTTGTGCAACCATTATGAGTAAAGAACAAATGGACAAGCTTTACACTTTTCAGCAGACTTTAGACAAATCTCCCTATTTGTTTCTGAACAAAACTACCAAATATGTACCTATAAAAGTTCATATAGTTGGCAACGACAAAGGTGTTGGTTATTACAAACCAGATCTGTTAATAGCATCCTTTTGTAAGATAAATAAAGACTTTTCGCCCATTGGTGTTCAATTTTATATAAAAGACGAAATAAATTATATCAACAATACACAGCTATCTCAAACTAAAGATGATGAAATTTATTCGGTAACCGATAATTATAAAGACCCTAGTTCGGTAAATGTTTTTTTTGCTGGCTCAAGCGATACCTATTGCGGGGTGTATTACCCTGGATTGGATGCAGTATATATTATCAATGGTTGTCAGGGTATTAATGCTACCACATTAACACATGAATTAGGTCATTTTTTTAGCTTACCTCACACCTTTTATGAGTGGGAAAATAATACCACACCACCTTTGTCATCACAAGAAAAAATAGATGGCAGCAATTGCCGAAACGTGGGTGATAGATTTTGCGATACTAAACCCGATTATATATCAAGCAGGTGGGATTGTAACACGATACATAATCGTATAGACCCTAATGGAGTATCATTTTCTGTAGACAGTTCTATTTATATGAATTATGCTTTAGATGCTTGTCATAGTCGTTTTAGCAACGAACAATTGGCTGCTATGGATAATAATCTTACAAGTAGAGGGATTATTAATCAAAACATGTTGATGACAAATCCTGCTGTTCCTAGTTTAATATATCCTATAGAGAATGACAGTAACCAAAACGCTGCATCTGTTAGATTGATTTGGAATAAAAGTGAAGGTGCAAGCCTATATCAATTGCAAGTTGCTCGACTTAAATTATGGGAAACAGCCTATTTAAATATATTGGTAAAAGATACTTTTTATGATGCTAAGCTTTTTGGAAACTGGCAATTTAACTGGAGGGTAAAAGCTATTTCGTTAAGTAATATGTGTGGCGATTATTCTGATAGCAAATCGTTTTTCGCCAAAATATTTCCAATCGGTCTTACTGAGTTATCATTAGATCAAAACAGTATAAAAATTTATCCCAACCCATCCTATGGTAATGAATCTATTCATATCCTTTCAAACACTACTTGCCAAATGACAGTTGTAGACATTACAGGCAAAGAAGTATATAAAACTGAAATTGTGAAAGGAAGTGTATTTGATTTTTTGCCATCTCAAACAGGCTTGTATTTGTTTCAATTTATGTTAGATGGAAAAAATATGTGTAAGAAAATTATGATTCAATAGCATTTAAACTATATACATTATTCTAAATTTGGATTAGCAAAAATACGATTACAATATTTCAATATAGCTTCTGATAATTTATAGGGCTCTTCCAGCATTCCACAATGTGCCGATTGACTTAGATAGCATATCTCAGATTGGATACACAATGATGCTTGTTTTAGCATATCATTTTCAGGAATCAATAAATCATATTTCCCTATTGCAAAAAACAAAGGATTCATAAACTCTTTCAACACGTGAATATTGTCATTTCGTAACATCATGGCTTTTATAGCTTCTATTATTCCATTCTGAGAACATTTTTTTGCTTCTGATATCAAAAATTTACACAAATCTTTATTAAGTTCAATATCTTTAAAAAGAGTAGGTATAAAATTATCAATGTATAAGTCTTTACCATTTTTTTCAATAAAACTTATTACTTGCTTTCTCTTTTCAATTCTATCTATATTATCAGATAAGGCCGTTGAGTGAAGTAAACCCATCCCTTTTAAATATTGAGGATATTTTTGGGCAAAAGATAAGCTTACATATCCACCCATTGAATGACCCATCATTACACATTGCTTAATATGTAAAGCATCTAATAATTCTTTTACCTTATCGGCCATCATTTCCATACTGATGTTGTTTACCACATCGCTATTGCCAAAGCCTGGCAAATCAGGACAAACTACCCTATACTCTTTGCTAAGTAATTGAACGAGGGTGTTAAAGCAAGTGTGGTTTTCACAAAACCCATGAATTAGTAAAATAGCTTGCCGAGAGGAGCCAGAAGAATTATGATATAGCATACAACAAAAATATATTTTTATAGACTAACCTAGAACTTTGCAGTTTTTATTTATTTGAACCTTCGCAAAGATTGGCTCACGGAATTCTACCTCCGATTTAACAAATTACATCAACAATAGTTTTATTCCTCCGATTTGTTTTTTGTCTTCATCAAAATGCTATATGCTCCATTTATAACAATATTTTTAGTTGCCAAATTTTGTATTGAAATAATTTCAATAAAACCATTTTCGATGGTTCCTGTTGTTATTGGAATCATTTCGAAATTGTTTTTGTCTTTTGCAACAAAAACATATTCGATGTTTTCAAATCTAACAATAGCATCTTCGGGTAGCACAAAAGCATCCTTCTTTTTTAATTCAATTTCGGCATTCATATACATACCGGGTAATAGTGTTTTATCGTAATCTAAAAAATGACAATGCACTTCTGTAATTCTATCAGACGAAATAGTTTGTCCAATTAGAATAATTTCACATGGGTGTTTTATATTAGGCTTATTATTGGTGAATGCAACTAACTTTTGGCCAATAGAAATTTGAGATAAATCCTTTTCAAAAAGTGTTAATGCCAAATGAATATCTTCAGGATTTACTAACTCAAAAAGAACTTCACTTGGTTGCGTATATTTGCCAATATTAACATTTACCATAGTAACAAACCCATTGATTGGCGAATAAATATTAATGCTTTTCGAAATGGTATTTTCATTAATATTTTCAGGATTAATGCCTATCAATTTTAGCTTTTCGGACAGCGCTTTTACCAATATTTTTTGAGTTGAAAATTCTGCCTCTGTTAATTGAAATGTTTTATCACTACTTGCTTTACTGATATTTAATTCTTTCTGACGATTATATTCATTAGTAACATATAATAATTTAGCTTTAGCCATTAAGAAATCTTGTTGGATTTGAATATACTGTTGATCTTCCATTACAGCTATCACTTCACCTTTTCTAACAGGCATTCCTGGTAGTAACTTGGTAGATTTTAAGTAGCCACCTAAAGGTACACTAACTGATACCATATTTTGTGGTGGAACATCAATTTTTCCATTAACTTTTAAAATACTTGATAAAGATTTTTGTTCTATTTTTCCCAAAACAATATTGGCACTTTTAATTTGCTCATTGGATAAATTTACAACAGTTTCTAGAGTCGTTACTGCTTTTTTTTCTGTTAATTTAGAATTCCCACAAGCAAAAAAAATAGATACTATAAAAAGTAGTAAAATAGTATTACTAGGTAATAAATTATTTGATGAATGTGAGCTACATCCTGTAATTATAAAATTATTTTTCATTAGTTTAAAATGTGTTTTTTATTTGATAAAATATTTTCTTGTGTCCATTCAATTTGATGTATAAATTTCTCTCTTCTTTCAATGCATTGTTGAAAATTACAAATGGTACATTGATTAAAAAGACAACCATCTATATGAATAAAAAATTCTACTCGGTCATCAAAATGCTTTTTAAGTAAATCGGTTAAAGTATCTAAAATATCGTGAGAATGGTTTACATTAATATAAAACGGGACCGTTAAGTGACAATCTATATGATAGTTTCCAGCATAATTAATTACACGCATATTATGAACATCTATGCAATCATTTTGCCTATTTTCATTCAACACTTTTAGAATATCTGCAATAATTTCTTCATCCGTTTCATCCATCATTCCTGAAAGCGATTTGCGAATAATTTTATAGCCCGTGTAAATTATAATGAATGCGAAAATGATGGCTGTTAAGCTATCAATCCAAACCAATCCAGTAATCATAATTAAGCCCAAACCTACTAATAAACCTAAAGTTGAATACGTGTCGGATTGTAAGTGTGCACCACTTGAGATTAAAACGGGAGAATTTTCCTTTTTGCCTTTTATTAAGCATAAATGCCCTACAAAATAATTTACAGCCGAAGTAATGGCTATCAAAATCAAACCGTAATCTAACTGCTTTAATTCATGCGGATGAATAAAATTATCGATGGCTTCATAAATGATTATAAGTCCAGCAAAACTGATTAACAAACCTTCGAAAGCCGATGAAATAAATTCCACTTTTCCATGTCCGTAAGGATGTTCTTTATCCTTTGGTTTCGATGATAAAATAATGCTGTACAAGCCAATAAATCCTGCTATTACGTTCACGGTACTTTCTAAGGCATCGGTTAAAATAGCTACCGATGAAGTTAGTACCCATGCAACAATTTTCATTATGAATAATACAATGGAAACCGCCACTAATATTTGCTGCATTTGAATGGTATTTACCTTCTGTTTTTGCATATTATTTATTGTTCAAATAATTTAATTGAATAATTGTTTCGTTTAAATTGAAAACGCCATTTATGTATTCATTTTTTATTGAAATTGCCTGATTAGTTAGCATCACCCATTCTATATAATTAATTTCGCCATTTGCAAATTGTTTGTTAGCCGTTTCAATAATTAATTGGGCATTATTCAAAGTTAAGCTTTCGTAAATATTGATTGTTTTCAAATAATTTGAGTACTGAGTAATGGTTTTATTCCAATCCGCATTCATCATATTTGTTTCCGTTTTCAACCTATTTT
>CAIVPY010000401.1 GCA_903907885.1 uncultured Bacteroidota bacterium | reverse complement strand
TTTCCACAGCTATTTTATCAGATAGCAGGGTCAAAGGCAAAGATCCACTTGAATTTGGTGAGCAGGTTTCAGCCCAACAATTTGTTCAAATTTTGGAATCAGAATATTTAAAATCAAAAGTAATTACTCGTTATAATTTACTGGATCGTTACAACGTTGATGCTGACGACAAAGAGAAATACTATAAAATTGGGAAATTATACGACCAGTATATTTCGATTCGTAAAACACCTTATGCATCTATTGAAGTAAGTGTATTGGATATTGACCCAGTTAAAGCAGCTGAGATTGCCAATGGTATCATTGAAACTTCCGACTCGGTTAAGACAGAAGTGCAACGCAAAGTGGCTATGCAGGCACTTACCATTATTGAGCAGCAATATAAAAACAAGGAAACACAAATTGCTGAAATTGAAGGTAGGATGAAAGAAATTGGGGCTAAAGGTGTATATAGTTTTGAAGACCAATCACAAGCAGTTACAGCTTTAGCTTCAAGGGGTGGTGATGCAGGCTTTATAAAGAAACAACAAGATGCCCTTGCATTGTATGGTGCAGAAGCTCATGGACTGAAATCTCAACTAGAATATGAAACCGAAAGTTTAACTGAATTGAGTAAAAAATTAGAGAGAGCAAGGGTGGATGTTAACTCAGTAATGAGTAATGTGTTTATTATTAGCCATGCTGTTCCAGCAGATAAAAAGGCATACCCCGTTAGGTGGCTCATCGTATTGGTATCAACCTTTGGTGCATTTGTGCTAGGTTGTATTGTTTTGTTAATAGTAGAAAAATACCAAAACCAAAAAGCAAATTACCTTGATTAATCTTATTAAGTCATCGATAACACTTCGTTGGTTTTATATCATTAGTGCGATATTTCTTATCGTTAATTCTATCGCTGTTGCGATTGGTTTCTTTTGGTTAGGTTTGATTCCTATTGTATTTATTGTTATCCTTTTAGGAATACTTAGAATTGATTTACTAATTCTGTTTATTGTTTTTCTAGTTCCTTTATCTATCACCGATTTGAATGTGGTAGGAGGGATGGGGCTCACATTACCAGATGAACCTTTTATCATTTGCTTATGTGGTCTCGTTATCTTTAAATATATTATTGATGGAACTTACGACTATAGGGTTTTTAAGCATCCTATTACCATAGCTATTATTGTAAACCTATCATGGGTATTACTTACTTCGTTTACTAGTACCGAGATATTTATTTCACTCAAATTTTTTACCTCTAGGTTTTGGTATGTAGTGGTATTTTATTTTTTAACAGTGGTGCTGTTTAAAAATTTTAAAAACATTAGCAACTATCTTTGGCTATACATTATTCCCTTGGTAGGTGTAATTGTTTTTACACTATACAAACACAGTGAAGATAGTTTTTCACAACGAGCTTCGTTTGAGATAATGCAGCCTTTTTATGAAGCACATGGTGTTTACTCGGCAGCTATTGCCTTCTTTATTCCAATAGTCTTGCTATTTATTGTTTTTGCCTTTAACATTAAACTCAATTTCTCATTGTTAGTTATATCGATACCTGTATTAATTACTTTGGTATTAGGTCTCATATTTTCATTTACACGAGCAGCTTGGCTTAGTGTGGCAGTTTCTCTTTTATTTAGTCTTATGTTTGTTTTTAGAGTAAGATTCTATACTTTAATATTGATGTTAGTAGCAATTGTTACTATTGCATTGGTCAATCAAGATGAGATAATATATAGACTATCTTTAAATAAACAAAATTCAGCCGAAGGTATTGAACAACACCTTGAATCTATATCAAACATAAACAACGATCAATCTAATTTAGAGAGGGTAAATCGTTGGGTAGCTGCCATTAATATGTCTAAAGTGAAGCCATTATTTGGGTTTGGTCCTGGCACTTATCCATTTAAATATGCAGTTTATCAAGACCCTGATTATGAAACTGAAATAACCACTCATTTTGGTGATCAAGGACACGCCCACAGCGAGTATTTAAATCCTTTGGCTGAGAGTGGATGGATAGGAATGTTTTCGTGGATAGCCATAATTTTCTTTGTTTTTAAAACAGGATTTAATTTGGTTTATAAAGCAATTGATACTAAGGTTAAAGTATTTGCAGCGGCTATTTTATTAGGTTTGGTTACTTATTTAATTCATGGAATTGTGAATGGTTATAGCGATCAAGACAAAATTGCGGTATTGTTATGGGGTAGTTTTGCTATTATAACGGCATTGGACATGTATCATTTTAAAGGTGAAGACAATTTATACAATGAAGAAGAATGATATTGCGAAATTTATATAAAATTGTTATTGCTTTTATTTCTGTAATTTGTACTATTGTATAAAAAAAATAGTTATGAAAAAGATTTTAATTTTAGCATTATGTATTGTTTCACTTTCAGTGATGTCGTGTTCAAAAACAGACGAAGCCTCTGCTAGTAACGATGTAAACATTAATTATGTTATAGTTTCAACAAACGCATCAAGGTCGCTGTGGGAATACAAAGATTTAAATGGAACAATCCTAAAAGGTAGCTTAATTGGCAGTGTAACTAAAACCATTAACCAAAATTTCCATAAGCCATCAACTGCATATATTAAATTAAAATCTTTGCAAAATAACATAAATACAAATGTATCTGTAGCTGCTTATATTATTAATATAGGCAATGGTGATACATTAGCAAAAAGTAGCCTTAGTATGTTGACAGATTCTGTTGAGGTTTCTGTAACAAAGTTACTCAACTAGCTTCGTTTAATATGTAATTTATTGCCCAGTTACATATTGATTGAAATGTTATTTACCCTTTTGTGAACTCACATTGGTAAATGCCATCTTGTGTTTTAATTTTTAGCAAATACACACCTTTCTTTAGTTTTTTATATTGCTTGATGCCAACACGTATTGGGCCGCTTAGTTTGCTTTTTAGGTTATCGCTCCATATTTTATTTTCAATGGGTGCATAAATAGAGATCTCATATTTTTGTGCTTGTTTCAAGTACAATGAAATATGCATTTGCTTGTTGTATAAAGTTCTTACATCAAGTAAGGTGTCTTTGTCATAAGCTTTAGCAAGTTTTAAAGCCAAGTCAAAATCCGGAATACCATAGCCTAGGTATTTGTCAGCTTCATAATATTGGCTGGCACTCAGTAACATTATTTGTTTTAGTTGTGCTGGTGTCAATTGCGGATAAGCCTGAAGCAAGCAGGCTGTTGCTCCCGTCAAAATAGGGCAGGAGTAAGATGTGCCATTTCCCTTATAAATGTTTCCTGTTTTAGAAACCACATTCACCTCTTCGCCCATATCGGCCAAGTCGGGTTTTATTCTTTTGTCAGCCGTTAAACCTACAGAGCTAAATCCAACGTAATCGCCTGTTTCATCGGTAGCGCCCACCGCAATAATTTTCTCGGCATCGGCAGGTGTAGCAATGTTTTGCCAAAGGTTGTTTCCCTCGTTACCAGCACTATTCAATACCATCATGCCTTTGTCAACGGCTAAGTTGGCAGCAATACTCACTACGGTAGTTTTTCCGTTAAGCTCTTTGTATTTATGTCCGTAATTGTTTTCGTCAAATTTGGTATAACCCAAAGAAGAGTTGATGATATCAGCCCCTGCACTATCAGCATACTCGGCAGCAGCGGCCCAGTTGTATTCTTCTATAGGGTATTCGCTAGAGGCATCTTCGCTTCGTAACAACAGATACTCTGCATTGGGTGCTGTGCCCACTAACACGTTTTTTTCGTTGGCAGCCATGCAGCTTAACACTGCTAGCCCATGATGGTCGTTGTCAAATACGTTTTCTTCTTTTTCTACAAAATCCCAAGTGCTTATTATCCTATTATCTTCAAATAATTTTTTTAAGAATGTTATTTTATCAGCTCGAGCAAAACCTGCATCCAAAACGGCTATAAGTATATTGTTACCTTTAAATCCATTTTGATGTAAAACTTCTGTTTTTATTAAATGGTTTTGCTTGTATGATTTGCCATAATAGTTGGTATCTCTGGCTTCCTTGCTAAACTTTGATTCAAGTATGTTTACCCTATCATTCAAACCTAATTCTTCTTCACTGTCATCCTCGTCTTCCTTTACATTTACTTTGCCAATTTCTTTTATATGGCTAACAAAGGGGAATGAAATAATTTTATCAATACTGTCTTTGTTTGCAATGATGCTAATGCCATTAAACCATTTATACACCCCATGCCATGTGCATCCCTTTGCCAGCAATTGTTTGATGTATGTGTCGTTTACAGGAATATCAGATAAGTTGGTAGTTATGCCATACTTTTTTCTTCTTGCAATGCTTTTTGTAGATAGATATATATCGGGTTGTGATAATTTATAAACACTTGTGTCTTTGTCTTTAAATTGTACGAAGTAATACCTTTCTTGTGCAAACAGAGAAAGGGACAAAAGGCATAAAATAGTTAGGAAGGAAATTCTCATCGACTCGCAAAATAATGGAAAATTCAGAGCCT
>CAIVPY010000400.1 GCA_903907885.1 uncultured Bacteroidota bacterium | reverse complement strand
TGGCTTTCCATCCGATATTAAAACCACCCATTTGTTTTTGGTTTTTCGCATGTTTAACAAAGCACCCGAATGGCGCAATGCTGCACCAATTCTAGTGTATCCATCGGGTTCTACTGCGCCAATTACTAGTTTTGCGATGTTCCAATCTTCATCAAAATCTTTGAGTGTTTGATATGTAGAAAAATTCCGAGTTTTAGAATAAAAACTATTGATTGAAAAATCAACTTGAAACTCATTTAATATTTCACCAAACAAAATAGAAACTTGTTTTTCTACATCTATAATTCTATTTCCATCAGCATAACCATCGCTCGACAAACTGATGTCGAGTAAAACTAAAATGGATAAATCTTTTTCCTTTTTTCTGCTCGAAATATAGATATTTTCAGAAGGAGTATGTTTTGAATGAACATCTACATATAAGTCAGTAATGGCATCTATGTCAAACTCATTACCTTGATTTTGTCTGCGTTGTTGCTGCATTTTATTGTTAATATTTGTAAGCATTTTTCGCAAACCAATTAACACTGTTGCATTTTTATTTAT
This sequence comes from uncultured Bacteroidota bacterium, assembly GCA_903907885.1. Taxonomy (GTDB): domain Bacteria; phylum Bacteroidota; class Bacteroidia; order UKL13-3; family UKL13-3; genus RGVD01. The sequence goes on along the minus strand of CAIVPY010000400.1, from coordinate 8,454 downwards.
AGTATCGTGATAGTAATCCGAATTTGTTTTAAGTAAGGTAATAGGATAAACTTTGCAAAAATTATCTTTATACGCATTTTTAGCATAGTCCCATTCATCGTATTTTAAGTGATAACCTTTTGAATCGCTTTCGGCACTTTCAGAAATGGTTGTATTCTCAATAAAGTCAGCTTGATACACCGAATGTGCAGTGTCATCAATCCTCACAGTATATTTCATGTTAAGTTCTTCTAATGCTTTTTCGTGATCTTTTAAATCATCTTCTCCATCAAAATCACGCCAAACACCATCAAACTCTTCGGCAGTATCTACCTTTTCAAAGTTGTGAGTTAATACATAATCTTCTTGTTGTTTTTTGTCAACTTCTATGCTAATTACCTCTTCTATTGCACGTGCTTTTAAAGTAGTTAGTATTTTATCTTCTATTGCTTTCTTGGTTTGATCCGAAAAATTTTCTAGTTTTTTATCTTTCAATTCCTCTTTGGTATTCAGCATCCATTTACCATATAGCCAAGAGGTATCAATTGGTTCTTTTTCTTTTTCTTTTTGAGTAAATGTTTCAATAAATGTTTTATGCCATTCTTGTGTAATTGGATATTCTCTAAACAGTTCTTGTAAAATAATGGAAGACGATTCAACTGCCTTTTGTTGCGAATTTAACAAACTTCTGTTTTCGTTTTCTTGCCAATTTAAATTCAATTTTTGTTGAATACACAGGTATAAAACTCTATATGTATAAAAGTTTTTGTTCTCTAATTTTGTATTGAAAAAGGCAATAGATGTTGGTAAAAAAAACGAACCATTTTTGTAACCTCCTTCTCGTTCGGCATGGAACAGATCAATGGAATTTCCGGATATGGCACGCGCCAAAATAGTTAGATTTTCTTTGATATCATCTAAAAAAACAGTCCGTTCTATAAGTTCAACGGACTGTATTTTATTGTTTTTAAAATAGTTAGAAACCTTACCATAAAGGTATTCATCTAGTGCCATAACTTATATCATTAAGTTACTCAAATCGGTGAGCGCATCTATAATTTGTAACTCATCGGTAAGTGGTTCAACAATGGCTACTTTTACCGCTAATCGTTTTGGTAAACCAGTATGAATAAGTTTACCTGCATCTACTAAAAGCCTGGTTGAAACAGTTTCGGTTAAACCCAATTCTGTTAGGTTTCTTATTTTATTGCCTATTGCTACTAATTTCGTAGCATCATCGGCATTTACCATGCTTTCATTCATTACAATTTCTGTTTCAATGGCTGCTTCTGGATATTGAAACGAAAGGGCTATAAATCTTTGGCGAGTAGAAGGTTTTAATTCTTTAAACCCTCGTTGATAGCCTGGATTAAACGATGCCACTAACATAAAATCGGGATGTGCCTTATGGGTAATTCCTAATTTATCAATGTATAATTCTCGCCTATGATCGGTAAGTGAATGTATGGCTACAATCACGTCTGGTCTGGCTTCGGCTATTTCATCCAAATATATAATTGCACCTTCTTTTACAGCAATAGTCAACGGTCCATCTACCCATAAAGTTTCAGCACCTTTAATAATATATCGCCCAATTAAATCGGTTGATGAAGTTTCTTCATGGCAACTAATGGTTATAATTTTTTTGCTTAATTGAGTGGCCATAAACTCAACAAACCTTGATTTTCCAGTTCCAGTTGGTCCTTTTATAAGCAATGGTAATTTATTTTCGTAGGCATGTTTAAACACTTCTACTTCTTTGCCTGTAGCTTTGTAATATGGAGTATATATAGTGCTTTCAAATGTTAGAACTTGTACAGTCATTTATTTTTAATTTACAAATTTAGATTCCATTGCAATGGCTTTTGGAAACAAAATATTGTTTTCTAAATGTATATGAATATGTAAATCTTGTTCAAACTCATCCAACTTTGCATACAATGCTTTAAAGGTATTACAAGCCCATTCTGGTGGTGTGTAATTGCTACTTAAAACTGCAATTTCTTTAAATAAATTTCCAACTATTTCATGCTCTTCTTCCATCATATTTATTGGATTATTTACTGAACCAAAATGAGCTTTATCTATTCCTACATTTGCTTTATTAGCAGCCGCCAATCTTTTTACATAAGGAAACAATATCAATTCTTCTTTCTTCATGTGGCTCGATAGATCTTGTGCTATTATTTCAAAAAGTTCTTGAATTTTGATTACCGCAGGGTGATGTTCGCCATGCACCTTTGCCACTTTTGTTGCGTAAGCATCTATTAAACCTAGTGACTCTGTTACATAAACATGGTGTGTGTTTACAATAAAATCTACCAAGAAATCAAGTTCCCAATTGTTATAATTTTGCGATTGAGTAACTTTATCATCAATGTTTTTTATGTCTTGCAATAATAAATTTACATCAATGTTTTTCTTCTCACAAGCTTTTTGAATGGTTATTCCACCCCCGCAACAAAAGTCGATTCCGTATTTCTTAAATACATGTGCTGTTTTAATGTTTAACGCTACGATGTCTGCAATTTTCTTTTCTAATAATTCTGTGTTTTCCATTCTTTTTTTTTAAATTAATTAAGTATTCCTATAAATTTTTTATCACTTTTTGGTCTTATTATAAGCATTACATAAGTCCAATTTTGATTGTCGGTTGCTGTTGCTGATTGAATATATTTTAAAGTGCTTGAGGCTAGCATTTGGCTGTATCCAACTTGAAACGAAACGTCTTCATTTAAAACTATTCCACTTGAAAAATCAAGTTCTGTTCCTAGTTGGCTGCTTTGCAATTCTGCTGCATTATACACGTTTGCATTTGCCGAAAAACTATGAACATCGGTTTGAACAAACCACTTTTTGTTATTATCATAACGTAATTTTAAAAACAAATCATTTAAGCCAACATAATTTTCAAATCGTCCACCAACAAAAAAATAATCCATATAACCATTGTGTGCATGATTAGTTCCATACATAGTGCTGAACGAATTGTTGGTTTTGTTTGTGTTGTTCGTATTTGTTCCGCTTAACATTTCAGCTCCCAGTGTAACTTTAAATGATGTTTTTTTAGCTTCATTGATATTAACTGTTTGTGCAGATTGAATGCTAATATCATAAGCATTTAAGTATTTATTGTAAACATCTTTTCCTGTTTGAAAATATGCAAATGCTGATACCACATTGTTTTTCATAAAACTATATTTGATTGTTGGTAAACCAAAAGTTTGCGAAAATCTAACATCTTTTTGCCCAGTTGTAGTATCTTGTTTTCCATTGTTCCAAAGCAAAAACGACAATTCTAAATCTTTGTGTTTGTAATTATACCAAATCATTTGAGCCATTTTATATTGATTGGTAGTTTTGTAATAGTCACCTCCATTTAAAGTTTCGGCTTCTTGGTTGTATCCTCCACCAATATGTAGTTTGTGTTCATTTTTTGCAAATTTTAATAAGGCAAAGTCATGAGAACGAGCTTGCATCGCCCAATCTAAATTCCCTAGAAATCGAGCGTTGTCGTAGTTTAATTCTTGTCGCCCAACTTTTACACTCCAAAAACTGTCAATTGTAACTTCTGCCCAGCCTTCGTGCAATGATAAAAAACCATCAGTAGCATTAGCTTGCGATGTACTTCCCCAAGTTCTAACATCTTGTATACTTCCAAAAAAATGAACATTTTTTGTTTTATAAGTACTTTGTAGCCTCAGTCGTTGGCTCATAAAGCCAGCAGCATCTATATTGTTTGGAATTAATTTTCCATATCCATTTCTAAATTCCCCTCTTTGCACCAATTGGCCATTTAGATCAAATTGTGCGCTTGCGTTATTTTTAAATAACAATATTATAAAAAGCATTGCAATCAATTTATTTGTCGTTGTTTTCATTCGTTAATTGTTTTAATAATTGTTTCTACTGTTTCTTTATTGTTTACACCCAAGCCTTCTTGTTGATGTATTAATTCACCCTCAGAATTAAATACACTGATGATGTTTGAATGCGAAAAATCCATAGGTGATATTTGTTTATATTTTACTGCCAATACGTTTGCAAATTCTTGCACACTGGTTTTTGTTCCTTGTAAAAAGGTCCAATGCGATGCATCCATATTATTTGCAATTGCAAAAGCTTTCAATCTTTTTGGATTATCGTTTTCGGGATCTATACTTACCAAAACAAAGTTTATTTTATCCAACTTATCTTTAGGCATTTTGCTTTCAATGTCTCTCATATCGGCTACCAAACGAGGGCAAGCGGCTTTACAACTGGTGTAAATCATTACCATTACCAATGTTTTCCCTTTGAGTGCACTCAGTGCAATGGTTTCGTTGTTTTGTGTGTGCCAATTTCCTGTTAAATTAAAAATTGACTCTCCTGAAAATGCAGAATCAATAATAGCTTCAGTATTTGTATTACTGTTTTTATTTTCATTGTTTTTACAAGCATTTATACTAATAAAAACAAAAATGATTCCTATAAATTTTATTGTTTTACTTTTCATTTTGATTGGTTATAACGGAATCTTTTACACACCTAAATCCTAAATTTTGTATTGAATAATTAGCTTTTAAACTTCCTCTAAAAGCATAGCGCATAAATGCAGCATAATTCATTAAATCGGTTGCGTTTAAAGAGCCACTACCACAAAATAAATTCTTATCTGTTTTTACATCATTCCTCGATTCTCCAGTTAAAAGAATGGAGCTAAAATCGCTTGTCCATTCCCAAACCAAACCATGTAAATCATAAACACCCCAATAGTTTTTAAAAGTTTCACCGATTGGATTGATGCTTGTTTTAGGCTTTTCATACCAATCTAAAATATATTGATTGTATGATTTTATTTTTCGAGCATCTGCCATTTCCTGATTTGCCATAGCCACATATTCCCATTCGTCTATAGTTGGCAATCGTTTGCCTTGGCATTCGCAATAAGCTTTTGCAGCATACCACGACACGTTGGTAATGGCACTATTTGGATTCATTTCATTGCCAATGCTAGTATCGTTTTTCCAATGATATAAGTAATTATCATCGGAAAAAATCTTTTTGATTTTCGATTTTCTCCAACGTCTATTTGTATTTACAAAAGCTAAATAATTAGCATTAGAAACAGGCAAAACATCCATCGAAAAGGAATTGATTGTAACCAATTGTGAATCTCTTCCGTAAAGAGGAACATACTTGCCACCTTTTATATTTGCCATAGTTGTAGTTACTCCAAATGTGGTATCATTTGGAGTAACTACAACTATTTTTTGAAAGTTATTGTTAGATTCATTTGAAGTGTTTTTGTTTGAACAAGAAGCAATCAAAATTATTAGACAATATATTGACAATATTTTCTTCAAGGTTTATTTTATCGTTTTACGAACAGCAGCAACCATTTCTGGAGAAACTACTTTTTTACTATTTCCCCAACTACTGTAGACAAAAGTTAACACATTTGATATCTCATCATCTGTTAAAACTTGTGCAGTCATTACGCTGTTGTATTTTTTACCATTCACTACTATTTCACCTGATTTACCTTTCAATATAAATTCAATAGCACTGGTAGTATTTGCATTTAAAAAATCAGATTTTGCTAATGGTGGGAAAGTATTTGGCAAGCCTTCACCTGTTGGTTGGTGGCAAGCAAAACAAGTTCTGTTATAAATTGACTTTCCATCTTCAATACGTTCGGCTAAAGTAGTTGGTTTTGATAATTTTACTGCGTTTTCATCTGCTGGCATATTTTGAATAGTACCACCTTCAGGGTGATAAACTTCATCAGTTTGTTTACCTGAATACAGTGTTTTATTTTCATCACCACTAACTTTTAGCATACCTAAACTTCCTTTATTAAATGTTCTGAAAATTGAATGGTCAACTATGATAAATGTTCCTGGCACTTCGCATTTAAAATCAACAATTGAAGAACCACCAGCAGGTATTAAAGTTGTTTGCACATCGTGGTTAACTAATGAGCCACCTTCAATGTTTACATTATCAAATATTTCTCCAATAACATGGAATGAAGAAACCAAATTAGGTCCACCGTTACCCACAAATAAACGAACCGTTTCGCCCACTTTAGCCGTAATAGCATTATCGCCCGTTAACGAACCCACTTTACCGTTAAACACTACATAGTCGGGCTCTTCTTTAATGGCTTTTCCCATATCAAAGGATTGCAAACCTTTTTCGCCATTAGCACCTTTGGTATAAAAATCTCCTTGCATTACATAGTATTCTTTATCCACTAGAGGTAATCCGCCTTCGGGTTCTACTAAAATTAAACCATACATGCCGTTGGCAATGTGCATTCCTACAGGAGCAGTAGCACAATGATAAACAAACAAGCCTTGATTTAACACTTTAAATGAAAAAACTACTTCGTGTCCTGGGGCTACAAATGATGAAGCTGCTCCTCCACCAGGTCCAGTTACAGCGTGTAAATCTATATTGTGAGGTAATTTATTATTGGGATGATTTTTTAAATGAAATTCTACTTCATCTCCCACTCGTGTTCTAATAAAACTTCCTGGAACGGATCCGCCAAATGTCCAATAAATGTATTTTACACCATCAGCCATTACACCTTCTTTTTCAATAATTTCCATGTTAACTGTAAGTTTCATGGCTGCTCTTTTTCCAACTGGTTTTGGAACTAATGGAGGTGCTGTCAATTCAGCTTCCATTGTGCCCTCCACTTTAATTTTGGAAGCATCTATTTTTTGATTTGAATTTCCTGCCGAATTACAACTTGTAATCATAGCACTGCTGAGACTAATGAATGTAGCCATTTTCAACATTGATAAAATTGTTCTTTTATTCATATTTTATAATTTTTGGTTTTATATTTTATATTCCTTTTTTATGCTTCTAAAGCTTCATCGGTTGGTTTACCGTATTTTACAAACTCAATGATATAGCAGGTAATTCCAGTGGTAAATAATGTTGCGCAGCAAATTAATATAAAAAAATGAACTTGTATTTCTTTTTGAACATCGCCAAATTCTAAACCAACTCTCCTTTCTAAATATACTTGAGCTACACCTGCTACACCAAAGGCAACTGTCATTCCTACCATTCCAATATTTGACAACCAAAATGCCAATGAACCTAAAGTAGTTTCATAATATTTTCGTCCTGTTAAATTTGGCATTGCATAGCTAATCATTGCCAACACTATCATGGCGTAAGCACCCCAAAATGCTAAGTGTCCGTGCATGGCAGTAACTAAAGTTCCATGAGTGTACATATTTACCTGAGGTAAAGTATGTGCCAAGCCTAATAGTCCAGCACCCACAAACGAAGTAATAGCTGTACCTAAAGTCCAAAATAATGCAGTTTTATTGGGATGTTTCTTTTCACCTTTTTTATACATTGCTAAAGCAAATAAAGCCATTCCTAAAAATGCCAATGGTTCCATAGCCGAGAATATCCCACCTATAATTAGCCAAGTTTTACCTACGCCTATATAATAATAATGATGTCCTGTTCCTAAAATTCCTGAGATAAAAGTTAAGCCAACAATAACGTATAACCATTTTTCAATTACCTCTCTATCTACTCCAGTTATTTTAATTAATAAGAAGGCTAAAATACCACCCATAATTAATTCCCAAACTCCTTCAACCCATAAATGAACCACCCACCAACGGAAAAAAGAATCCATTGTTTGGTTATCAAACCAAATCATTCCGGGTAAATATAACAATGCTGCGAAAACCAAACCCATGGTTAATACCAATGAAGTAGTAGTGCGCTTTTTTCCTTTAAATAAAGTAACTACTATGATACCTAAAAAGGTTAAAACATTTACTACTACTAAAAAATCAAGCGGACGAGGAATTTCTAAAAACTTACGCCCTTCCCAATAGTTAAAATGGTAACCAACGATGGCAGTAACTCCAACCAATGCCAATGATATTAATTGAACGTAAGCTAATTTTACATTCACCAATTCGTTTTGCGACTCTTCGGGAATAATATAATAAGCTGCACCCATAAAACCTGAAAGTAACCAAACTACTAATAAGTTGGTATGAACTGCTCTGGCAGTGTTAAATGGAATAAATGAATGTAAATTGTCAAATCCCATGTGGGCAAAACCCATAATGAATCCGTATATAATTTGTAAAGATAACAACAGCATCGACAAGGCAAAGAACCAGTATGCTACTTTTTGCGATTTATATTTCATGTTTTTTAGTAATTATTGTTTAAACTATTTCTTTAAATCTGGTGTAGGCGGAAAGCCATTTAAATCTACTTCGCCTATCCATTTAAAAAATGCAGCTACATCTGTTGCATCTTGGTCGCTCATGGCATAAGCTACCATTTTTCTACCTCGGGGCGACCAAGGAGTTTTTGACATCAAAGCAGCTTTGATGTAGCCTTCGCCTCTTCGTTCAAATACTTTGGTAAGTTCAGGAGCATAATATGCACCTTCGCCTAAAATAGTGTGGCAACCCATACAATTGTTCGATTCCC
>CAIVPY010000399.1 GCA_903907885.1 uncultured Bacteroidota bacterium | reverse complement strand
TAGTAAAAATATTTTTTTCATGTCTTTGTCAATTAAAAATGCAATATAAATCATTGCTTCATAGTTTTATCACTGCTTCAAAAAAAATAACTTTATTTCAACATACTGTCAGATAAAAAGTTCATGCTTAAATTACAAATTATATAATTCATTTTTAGACAATTAGTTTAAAATACACGTTATTATTTGTATATACATTTAATGTTTGTACATTTGCTAAGGTTTGATACTAAATATATCATATCATTTAGAAATAATTATATGAAGACTTCAATTCACAGAGCCGAAAACAGAGGACATGCCAACCATGGATGGTTGAATGCCAAACATTCATTTAGCTTTGCCTCATGGTACAATCCTAACCTTATACATTTCGGAGCACTTAGAGTGCTTAATGATGATGAAGTAGCACAAGGCATGGGTTTTGGTAAACACCCTCACGAAAACATGGAAATCATTACCCTTGTTCAAGAAGGAGCATTAGAACACCAAGATAGCATGGGTCACACATCGGTGATGAGAGCCAATGATGTGCAAGTAATGAGTGCTGGAAAAGGCGTTTATCATTCTGAAATTAACCATTCAAAACAAGAACATGTTAAATTATTTCAAATATGGGTTTTCCCAGACAGAGATAATGTTGAACCACGATATGAGCAAAAATCTTTTTCGGTGGAAGGTCGCAAAAACCAATGGCAAGAAATCATTAAACCATCAAGTCAAAATGAAGGAGATGCTATTTTCATTTACCAAGATGCATGGTTTTCATTAAGCGATTTGGATGCTGGAAAAGAAATCAGCTATACCAACCATAAACCAGGCAATGTTTTATACCTGTTTGTAATTGATGGCGATGTGCAGGTGAATGGAGAGAAACTAAAGCGTAGAGATGCCATCGGTGTTTCAGAATATGAGAGAATACAAATTAAAGCAAGTTCAAATGCTAGACTATTAGCTATAGATGTACCACAAATAAACTTACAATAACCTAAATTAATAAATAAAATGAGCACACAATCTTTATCAAAATGGAGCATAGATGCTATGCACTCAGAAGTAGAATTTAAAGTAAAGCACCTTATGATTTCTACCGTTACAGGAAAATTCTCAAGCTTTAGAGCTGATGTAGAATCAAGCACTGAAGATTTTACAGATGCTAACATTACTTTTTCGGCTGATGTGAATTCAATCTCAACTGGCAACGAGCAAAGAGATGGTCACTTGCAATCTGACGATTTCTTTAACTCAGAATCATTCCCACAACTCAAATTTGTATCAACTGGAATGAGCAAAAACAAATTAGTGGGTGATTTAACCATTAGAAACGTAACTAAATCAGTAGCGTTAAATGTGGAGTACAATGGTAAAATGAATGATCCTTATGGCAATACCAAAGCTGGTTTTGAAGTAAGTGGTAAAATCAATCGTTCAGATTTTGATTTAAAATGGAGCGCAACTACCGAAGCTGGTGGCATCGTGGTGAGTGATGAAGTGAAGATTATCTGTAATATTCAACTTATTAAAGTAGCCTAATTAGATGTTGAATTTGTAAAATCTGAAAAAGATTTGGCGGATATGTCAAATCTTTTTTTTGTTATGTAATATTGCTAAAAAAAAGAGATGACGAAACTAAGTGTCAATATCAACAAGTTTGCTACATTAAGAAACTCAAGAGGTGGCAATAACCCAGATGTAATAAAAACGGCTATGGATTGCGAGCGTTTTGGGGCTGATGGAATTACGGTACATCCTCGTCCAGACGAGAGACATATTCGCTATGCGGATGTCCATGAACTATGCAAGGTTGTAAAAACCGAGTTTAATATTGAAGGAAATCCGAAAGAGGCCAAATTTGTCGAGCTCGTTTTGCAAGCAAAACCCACACAAGTAACCTTAGTGCCTGATGCTGAAAACCAATTGACCTCAAACCATGGTTGGAATACACGGACACACAAAGACTTTCTTATTGATATCATAGCACTTTTTAGAAGCGAGGGCATTCGCACCTCCATATTTGTGGATGCTAATTTGGATATGATTGAAGGAGCTGCTTTGGTAAAAACAGACAGAATTGAACTATATACTGAAAGCTATGCACATCAATACACTTTAGACAAAAGAGCTGGTGTACATAATTTTGTTTTGGCTGCTAATCATGCAGCAAATATTGGCCTCGGACTAAATGCTGGACATGATTTAAGTCTTAATAATTTAAAGTTTTTCAAACAAAGTATCCCTCAATTATTAGAAGTATCAATTGGGCACGCATTGGTTTGCGATGCATTGTACTATGGACTTGAAAACACTATTCAAATGTACAAAAGACAGTTAATATAGTTACTATACATAACAATTTCAATTCAAAGATTATTATATTTGACCAATATAAAATTGAATACAAATGAGAAAAAAAATAATATCTACCATCATCCTATGTGCTATAAGCCTTATTACCTTTGCCCAATTACCTTCGTTTTTGTGGAAATTAGAAAATGGCAAATTAGTTAACCCTAATACCTATCAATTTGATGTATATTTATATAATACTGGAGAAACTAATTTTGAATTAAGAGGCGGAACTATTGCTTTTAATGTAAACTCAGCATGGCGAAATGGTGGAACTATCGAAGTGTCAACACTTACAAGTGAGCTTGTTTCTGAGCAGCAAAAAGGTGGTGCATTATACAGTAGCAATTCATCCGACTATTTAAGAAAAATAATAAACATGGTTTCAAAAGGAGCTGGTACTATCATTACTTCTAAATCAAAAGTAAATTGTTTTACCATTCAACTCACAAACTCGGTTGTTTTTTCTAAAAAATCTAATCCAAAATTTAGCTGGAAATTTGACTTACCACCAGGCGCTGGCTTTAATTGCAGCAATGCAAAAAACTCTGCTTCAGTAACTGTTGTTGCCATACGAGGTTCAAAAGAAGTTGTAGAAAATCAAAAGAACTGCTTAGTTCCTTAACAAAAAAGTAGTAACCTATCTAATAATCGTTTCTTCTCTATCTGGCCCAACAGAGATTACACCTACACCCACTCCTATTTCTTTCTCAACAAAATCCATGTAGTTTTTAAAAGTATCAGGCAAGTCGGCATACTTACGAATCTTTGTTAAATCCTCGCTCCAGCCATTAAAAGTTTGGTAAATTGGGTTTACTTGAATATCATTTAAGTTAAAAGGAAGTTCAGAAGTTGTTTGCCCATCAATATGGTATTGATTGCATACCAACACATCATCAAAGCCACTTAACACATCGCTTTTGGTACATATCAAATCGGTAACTCCATTCAGCATAATTGAATATTTAAGCGTTGGCAAATCTAACCAGCCTGTTCTGCGTGGGCGACCTGTGGTAGCACCAAACTCATGCCCAAGTTTTCTTAATTTTTCGCCAGTTTCATTAATTTGCTCGGTAGGAAAAGGACCACTACCTACGCGGGTACAATAGGCTTTAAAAATACCATACACCTTATTTATTTGCTGTGGGGCAATACCCAATCCTGTACAAGCACCACCCGTAATTGTATTTGATGAGGTAACGAATGGATAAGACCCAAAATCTATGTCAAGCAAAGTGCCCTGAGCTCCTTCAGCTAAAATCTTTTTACCTTTACTTATCAAATCATTGATTACATACTCTGAGTTGATAATCCTAAATTGTTTTATAAACTCAACGGCTTCAAAAAAAGCTGGCTCATGATCTGCCAAATTATAATTGAAGTTTAACGAATCAAGCAATTTTATGTGAATTTGAGCAGCTGCTTCATATTTATGTTTGAAGTTAGGGTTTAATATATCACCAATCCTCAAGCCACTTCGCCCAATTTTATCTTGGTAAGTAGGGCTAATACCTCTCAGGGTTGATCCTATTTTATGCTCGCCTTTATGAGCCTCAGAAGCCGCATCAACAAGGCGATGTGTTGGCAAAATTAAATGTGCTTTTTGTGAAATGAAAAGATTTTTTTTCAAATCAACACCTGCATCTGTTGCTTTCTCAATTTCTTTTTTTAGTTGAACAGGGTCGATAACAACTCCATTGCCAATGATATTCATACAATGTTCGTGAAATATACCTGATGGAATAGTATTGAGAACAAATTTTTTGCCGTTAAACTCTAATGAATGTCCAGCGTTTGGACCACCCTGAAAGCGAGCAACCACATCATATTGTGGAGTTAATACATCTACAATTTTCCCTTTACCTTCATCGCCCCACTGAAGCCCCAATACTACATCTACCATAATCTTAATTATCTTGTTTTACAGTTCTTTTACAATTTATACATTTATTATCTGCATCTACTTTTGGTTTGCCAAATAGATACAATGAGTGATTGATAACTTCAAAATTCATCAAGTCGCCCATCATTGTTTTTATTTGATGTATGCGAGGGTCGCAAAACTCCACTATGTCATGACACTCGTTACATATCATGTGATCATGTTGTCTAAAGCCAAATGCTCTTTCGTACCTAGCTATGTTTTTTCCAAATTGGTGTTTGATAACCAAGCCACACTCCAACAGCAAATCGAGCGTATTGTACACCGTTGCCCGACTCACTCTGTAGTTTCTATTTTTCATATGAACAAAAAGAGTTTCAACATCAAAGTGCTCTTTATTGGAATAAATTTCGTCTAAAATAGCAAACCTTTCGGGGGTTTTTCTTTGTTGGTGATTCTCTAAATACTCTGTGAATTTTAGTATTACTTCATCTTTAATTTTTTGGCTTGCTCCTATAGCAGTCATTTTTTTAGTAAAGGTGCAAAATAATAGAAATATGTAATATAGTTACAAACAATGTCTAAACCATTTTTATGTTAATTGATTATTTACCCAAGTCTTCAATCCTTCTAACTGTTATTAATGGGCTTGCATCTTTAATTGTTTGCATCAAACCTTCAAGATGTTGTGTATCCATTATTTCAAGTGTAATCATACCTTCAAACGAACCAGCATTAGACGTAACGCTTATCGATTTCATGTTTATTTGAAGCTGTTTAGAAATGATATCAGTAATCAAACTAACTATACCAACACTATCAATACCTTCAACTTTAATGGATGTAATAAATGATTTCAGAACATTTAGCGACTCGTTTGCCCATTTCGATCGAATAATTCTATAGCCATAATTACTCATCAAACCTGTTGCATTTGAACAATTAGTTCGATGAATTTTTACACCTTCACCTACAGTAACAAAACCAAAAATTTCATCACCGGGAATGGGATTACAACATTTGGCAAAAGAATATTCCATGCCTGTGTCTTCATCACCAATTATTACAGCATCATCAGCTTTTTTTGTTGTTTTCTTAGATTTTACAACCTCTTCAACTATCGGCTTGTTTCTCTCATCATGAAGTATGCCTTCAATATCGAGTTTGGTTCTATCAATTTTTTCAGAAGCAATTTGAAAATATAATTCACCTATTGATGCTAATTTAAAATGTTTAGCTAAATCATTAAGAGCTTCTGAAGTAAATGGAACTTTTGAGTTTTTGAATTTTCTTTCTAAAATCTCTTTTCCCAAACTTGATGTTTGAAGTCTTTGCTGTTTAAAATAATCTCTTATTTTAGCTTTGGCTTTGGCTGTTACAACAGTGTTTATCCATTCTTCAGTGGGTTTCTGTTTAGGAGAAGTAAGAATTTCTACTTGATCGCCATTGGATAAAATATGAGTAATAGGCACTAATTTATTATTTAATTTAGCCCCAATACATTTAATGCCCACATCTGTATGAATCTCAAATGCGAAATCCAAAACCGTAGCTTTGGCTGGAAGCTTACGTAAATCGCCTTTGGGAGTGAAAATAAATATTTCGTCTGAATACAAAGTCAGTTTAAAATCATCTAGAAACTCAAGTGCGTTTTGTTCAGGATGCTCCAAAATTTCTCTTACCCTACCCAACCAAGATTCCAAACCATTGTCGTGTCCTTGTTTCGACTCTTTGTATTTCCAATGCGCTGCATAGCCTTTTTCAGCTATTTCATCCATTCGTTTAGACCTAATTTGTATTTCAACCCACTTGCCTTTTGGACCCATTACAGTCGTGTGCAAACTTTCATATCCATTGGCCTTTGGTGTACTTACCCAATCTCTTAATCTGTCTGGATTTGGTGTGTAATGGTCTGTTACTATCGAATAGGCTTTCCAGCAATCAGATTTTTCCTTATCAATAGGTGTATCAATAATTATTCTAATAGCAAACAAATCATACACCTCGTCAAAAGGAATATTTTGTTTTTTCATTTTGCTTAAAATCGAATGTATTGATTTTGGGCGACCTTTTACCTCATACACAAGACTAACATTATCTAAATCAACTGTTAGTGGTTTAAGAAATTCGTTAATATATCTAGTTCTTTGGGCTTTGGTTTCTTGTAATTTATTTTTTATATTATTATAACTATCGGCTTGTAAGTATTTAGTAGCCAAATCTTCAAGCTCAGTTTTCAAAGCATATAACCCCAAACGATGGGCAAGTGGTGCATACACATAAGCTGTTTCTGAGGCTAATTTTAATTGACTCTTTGCACTCATACTATCCAAAGTGCGCATGTTGTGCAATCTATCAGCAAGTTTTATAAGAATAACCCTCACATCATCACTTAATGTAAGAAGCATTTTCTTGAAATTTTCGGCCTGCATGCTTTTGTCCTTTTGATCAAAAACACCCGATATTTTTGTCAATCCATCAATAATCCTCGAAACCTTATCGCCAAACTTAAGCTTCACGTCCTCTAGAGTGATATCTGTATCCTCTACCGTATCATGCAAAAGAGCACAGATCACAGATGTGGTTCCTAAACCAATTTCTTCAGCACAAATCTGTGCCACAGCCAATGGATGTAAAATATAGGGTTCTCCCGATTTTCGCCTTACATTTTTGTGAGCCTCTAACGATAACTCAAATGCTGCTCTTATTTTTTTCTTATCCTCTTTACTCTTTTCTTTTAATATATGAAGCAGGTTTTTGTAAGCTTTTACAATTACTTTATTTTCTAATTCGGCTTCG
>CAIVPY010000398.1 GCA_903907885.1 uncultured Bacteroidota bacterium | reverse complement strand
CTCAATAATTGAGTTATGACATTTGAGATTGTGTGTTCATTAACATCACCGTGAAGAACAACTATTCTTGTGCTATCACCGCTTGAAACCATCGCAGATTGCATTATCATGTCTTCAATGTTTCCGGATGGATTTAATATTACTTTATCGCTAACTGAAGCTACATAATACGAGTGTTCATCAATAAAATCACCATACGACACTATAAACTTTTTAGACTTTTTAAATTCAATTAGCGCATTCCTTATCTCTTCTAAAGTAGCATAACTATTGGGAGAAAATCCTAAACGCAGGTAAATACCTTTAATGTTGGCATCAGATTCTGCCTTTTTAATATTTTTAATAATGTCATTCAAGCCAATGGCTTTGTTGCTTTCAAACGAATTGAAATCAAACCCATCCAAAGGATTTTTAGATGTTCGCTCAGGGATAAGGGTAGTTAACTTTATTTCTAAAATGCTATTAGAATGAATTGTAGTCGCTTTTTCGTTGTTAAAACTTGCCGCAAAACCTGCAATAATCCCAATGAGTATAAAAAATAAAAGAACTGAGCCGATAATAAAACCAAGCATACTGGCAAAAAAGAATTTGAAAAACTGTTTCATAATTTGATACGTTAATTTTTGGTAAATGTAGAAAATGCTTTGGCAAAAGCACAATTGTTTACACAAATGACTTACATATTAAATAAATGGCAATTTGTTGACCCATTAAATAAGTAAAAATAAAAATATTATGTTCGCAGGCTAAAAACTAATCTACTTTTTTTGATATAATGCTGAACGGAAAGAAAATTATTGTGGTATTGCCTGCATACAATGCGGAACTAACTTTAGAAAAAACATATAAAGAAATTCCATTCGACATTGTGGATGAAGTGATATTGGTGGACGATGCTAGCAAAGACCATACAAGCGAGTTGGGAAAAAACCTTGGCATTAAGCATGTTATAAAACATGAGAAAAACAAGGGTTATGGTGGAAATCAAAAAACCTGTTACAATACTGCCCTTGGCTTAGGAGCCGATATTGTTATCATGCTTCATCCAGATTATCAATACACTCCCAAATTGATTCACGCCATGAGCAGCATCATAGCATTTGATGTGTATCCGGCAGTATTTGGTTCTCGTATTTTGGGA
This sequence comes from uncultured Bacteroidota bacterium, assembly GCA_903907885.1. Classification (GTDB taxonomy): domain Bacteria; phylum Bacteroidota; class Bacteroidia; order UKL13-3; family UKL13-3; genus RGVD01. The sequence goes on along the minus strand of CAIVPY010000398.1, from coordinate 997 downwards.
ATGGGAGCTTTAAAAGGCGGTATGCCATTGTATAAGTTTATTTTTAACCGCATGCTCACTTTGTTTCAAAACATTATGATGGGACAAAAGCTATCTGAATACCATACTGGCTATAGAGCTTTCAGTGCAGAGGTTTTAAAAGGAGTTAATTATAATATTTGTAGTGATGATTTTGTGTTTGATAATGAAATTTCGGCACAGATATTTATGAATGGATTTGAAATAGCTGAAGTTACCTGTCCAACCAAATATTTTCCCGAAGCATCAAGTATAAACTTTAAACGCAGCTCTATATACGGATTAGGCGTTTTAAGAACGTCAATCTTATATCGCTTACAAAAAATGGGCTTAGGTAGTTTTAGGATATTTGCTAAGTAGGAAAACTTAAATGAATAATTAGAGCTTAATAGAAACCTAGGTAAAAAGAAAATCTCAATAGAGTACTGTTCTTAGCAATACAAAGTTTTATTCGTGTCCTTTGTCGTTAACTACTCTGAAAATATGTAACACGTAAGGAAATAAAGCATCCATGGTTTCTTCGGCACCACGTGTAGAACCAGGTAATGTTAAAACCAATGTTCTATTTTTCATTCCTGCAACTCCACGAGATAGCATAGCATATGGAGTGCGTTGCTGACCATACATCCGAGCAGTTTCCATTAACGATACAATTTCTCTGTCTAACAGAGGTTTGATGGTTTCGGGTGTAACATCTCGTAATGATAAACCCGTGCCTCCGCAAAAAAGTATTAAATCGGTTTTAGATTCTACATAATGATTAAATCTTTCTTCAATCAATTTAGGATCATCTGCAATTATATCGTAGGCGATGTTATTTACATGATGTTTTTCTAGTTTGGCAATTATGGCTTTGCCGGCTTTGTCAGCTTTTTTGCCCGAAGACACAGAATCGGAACAAACAATAACAGCAGCGCTTAAATCGGTTTTGTACTTGTCAGTAAAATCAGATTTACCACCTCTTTTCTCAATCAATTTT
>CAIVPY010000397.1 GCA_903907885.1 uncultured Bacteroidota bacterium | reverse complement strand
AGTGCAATAAAACCAACACCTGCCGAAATACTAAAAGGCATTTCACGAATAGACAATGCAAATATTCCACCAACAGCCGAAAGAGGTATGGCTGAATAAATAAGCAAACTTTGTTTGATAGAATTGAATGAAAAATAAAGCAATAAAAAAATCAATAATAATGAAATTGGAACCGTTACACTTAACCTTGCTTTGGCTGCATTTAAGTTTTCAAAAGCACCACCATAAGTAACATAATAACCAGCAGGAAACTTAATATTTTTCTCTACTTTACTTTGCAATTCTTCTACGATTGATTGTACATCGCGGCCACGTACATTGAAGCCTACCACAATTCTTCGTTTGGCATCTTCACGTTGAATTTGATTAGGACCTTCTTTCATTTCCACATTGGCTAATTGATACAAAGGAATTTGAACACCCAAATTTGTTGGAATCAATAGATTTCTAACATCTTCAATGTTTTTTCTTTGATCACTTGCTAAACGTACAACCAATTCGAATCGTTTTTCTCCCTCAAATACAAAGCCAGTAGATTGTCCAGCTAAACCTGTATTAACCACTTTGTTAATATCACTTATGTTCAAGCCATATTGGGCAATTGCAGCTCTATTGTATTCAATAATAATTTGAGGCATACCACTAACAGGCTCTACAAAAAGATTTTTCGTTCCAGAAACCGTTGATGATAACCTCCCTAATTTATCAGCATAATGAGCCAAAGTATCCATATTTTCACCAAATATTTTACAAACTACATCTTGCTTTGCACCCGTCATTAATTCGTTAAAACGCATTTGAACAGGAAACTGAAAACTGGTAGTAACACCTGGAACAGCCTCTATGGCTTTGCTCATTTTTTCGGAAAGTTCAGGAAAAGTTTTTGCGGAAGTCCATTCTTCTTTATCCTTTAAAATTACCATCATATCGGCAGCTTCCATTGGCATTGGATCTGTGGGAATTTCACCACTTCCAATTTTGGTAACTACTTGTTGTACTTCAGGGAATTGTTCTTTTAAAATTTTTGCGGCTTTCTGCGTATTTTCAATGGTTGTAGTTAAATTACTCCCAGTTAAAACTCTTGTTTCTACAGCAAAATCGCCTTCTTCTAAAGCTGGTATAAATTCACCTCCCATTTTGGTCAATACAAAAACTGAAACCGCAAATAATGAAACCGCGGAAATAATAATTGTTTTTGGAAAATTAAGTACTTTACTTAAAGCCTTTTGATAATGGCGTTCAAAAAATTCCATCATTTTATCAGAAAAAGTTTTTTTATGAGAAATCTTTTTACTCATCAACAAAGCACTCATCATGGGAATATAAGTAATAGAAAGTAAAAATGCACCAAGTAAAGCAAACGCTACTGTTTGTGCCATTGGAATAAACATTTTTCCTTCAATGCCTCGCAATGCAAAAGTTGGTAAGTAAACAATTAGGATAATTATTTGTCCAAAAACCACACTTCTAGCCATTTTTTTAGAAGCACCTGTTACCTCAGAATCCATTTGTTTTTGCGATAAAAGATTAGTTGTAGATAAATGTTTGCTATGCGTTAATTGATGCAAGACTGCTTCCACAATAAAAACAGAACCATCTACAATTAACCCAAAATCTAATGCTCCTAAGCTCATTAAATTTCCAATTACACCAAAAACATTCATCATAATGATGGCAAAAAGCATGGCTAACGGAATTACAGAGGCTACTAAAAATCCAGCACGCATATTTCCTAAAAACAAAATCAGCACAAAAAGTACTATCAAAGCACCTTCCAATAAATTAGTTTTCACTGTGCCAATGGCATTATTCACCATTTTTGTTCTGTCTAAAAACGGATCAATAATTACACCTTCTGGCAATGTTTTTTGAATTTGAGCAATTCGCTCTTTTACATTTTTAATAACATCGCTGCTATTTGCTCCTTTTAACATCATAACAACGGCACCAGCTACTTCGCCCTTGTCATTATAGCACATAGCACCATAACGAGTGGCATAACCAAAACGAACATCAGCCACATCTTTAATTAACAAAGGTGCACCACTTGCTGTTTTCTTAATAAAAACCGATTTGATATCATCAATACTTCCAACTAAACCTTCACTGCGGATGTATAAAACAGTTGGGCCTTTTTCAATATAAGCACCACCAGTGTTTTGGTTATTGTTTTCTAAAGCAGCAAATACATCATTGACCGTAATATTAGATGATTGAAGTTTATTTGAATTGATGGCAATTTCGTATTGTTTCAGTTTACCACCAAAACTGCTCACATCGGCCACACCTTTCACTCCAAGTAATTGCCTACGCACCATCCAATCTTGAATAGTTCGCAATTCCATGGCATCGTATTTACCTTCATAACCTTCTTTTGCTCGAACAGAATATTGGTAAATTTCGCCTAAACCAGTTGTTACAGGACCCATTGAAACAGAACCGATACCTTTTGGTAAATCGGCTTGAACTTGTTGTAATCGTTCAGCTACTTGCTGACGAGCCCAATAAATGTCTATGCCATCTTCAAAAACAATGGTAACTAACGACAATCCGAATCTGGAAAAACTTCTGATTTCATGTAATCCAGAAATATTACTGTTTGCCAATTCTATTGGAAAAGTAACCAACCTTTCAATATCTGTTGCACCATACGAAGGAGCAATCGTTATAACCTGAACCTGATTATTGGTAATGTCAGGAACGGCATCTATTGGTAGTTTTGATGCTTGAAAGCTACCATATAATACTAAACCTATTATAAATAAACTAATAATGAGTTTATT
>CAIVPY010000396.1 GCA_903907885.1 uncultured Bacteroidota bacterium | reverse complement strand
TTTCAAATCTTCAAAATTTTCTGGCACCCCCATTTTATCATCTTTCCCAAATACAACATCAAAAGATGGGTTCAATAATTTTAATTGGTAAAAGTCGGATACTTTGTATCCAAAATCATTAAAGAACTTTTCAAATACATCTGGCATCCAATACCAGCTTGGTCCCATATCAAAAAAATAGCCTGACTCTGTTTTAAAATTCCTCGCTCTTCCTCCAATGGAACTATTTTTTTCATACACATGAACATCATGTCCTGCTGCCGACAGATAGGCTGCTGCACTTAAACCGGAAAAGCCTGAACCAATAATTGCAATAGTTGACATTTTATGTATAGATATTTAGTATGTTATTTAGACATTGAATCAATGACATTTTTCAAATCATCAACTGATTTTAACATAGTCAAGTTTTTGTTATTCTTAATCTGTGACAATCGAACTGCTTCAGTTGCTATGTGAATTTTTTGAGACGGAAAATTCTTTACCATACTCTGAACAAATGAATTGTCATCTTCCTTATTGTTAGTAGACACCAAAAAGAAAAGTAATGCTGATGGTTTGAGTTGTTTTACAACCTGTTTTAAAGTGTCTATCGGAAGGTTAGAACCAAGGTATGTGCAACGGTGACCAGCATTGCGGATCAAATAATTTGCCATTATCAAACCGCTTTCATGAAATTCATCTTCGGGTAAAAAAAGAATCCAATGGTTTTTTGAACTTTCATTCACAGGTAATATATCAATTGAAGAATTCAACTTTTGCCTCATAAGGTTGCTTATAAAGTGCTCTTGTGCAGGTTCAATTCCGTCTGTAGACCACATTAAGCCCAATCTTTCCAACGAAGGATAAATCACTTTCATGTAGGTTCCTTCAATTCCGTAACTCATCACCGCTCTTGAAAATATTTTGTCAAAAAGTGATTCGCTGAATTCAATGGCTGCTGCCACCATTTGTAAAACAAGAAACTCATCACCATTGATACTTTTTTTCAATTGCTGGTTCATGAGCTCATGCAATTTTGAATCAGGCATTGAGCATAATTCGGAAACCTTATATTCTGAATCAATCAGACTGGCAATGTTAAGTAGTCGCCTCAATTGATTCCCATTGTAGTAACGAGTATTGCCATCACTTCTGTCAGGTTTTAGAGCATTGTATCTTTTTTCCCAAGCCCTAATACTGTGAACACTGATACCAGAATATCTCTGAAGTTGTGAAATGCTAAATGAATTCATTTGTCTAAATTTGTACAAATATATATAGACAAAATGAATTGACAAAATATTTTAATTTATATTTTAAAGGATGTCGATTTTCATTGAGTTTATCTTAATGGTGGAGAAAAAAATATTTTTTCGAGGTGTTTTGTTTGATGCCTAAAATGAAATTGTGTTTTGTGAGCTTGTGAAGTTTAATATTTTAAATAATAATCGATATCTAAAACTTGCAAAATATTATAACATTGAGAATGGCTTTGAAAATGTCAATAAATAACATTCCAAACAAATACTAGACCCGAATTATTTAAGCCATAAAAAACATTTTTTCTACAAATTCATCTCGTATATTAAAAAAATATTTGATAAAAAAAATACCAAATTTTTGGTATTTTTTAATCATTTTTTTATATATAGGTTGCAATGCAATTAAGGCATGGTTTATTGTTCAAATTTATACTACTATTATTTGCACTTTAAAATGTAGGAAAAATCTTTTTATGTAAAACTTATGAACTCGGCTACTCCCAAATTTTTAAAACCCTTACTGCAAAGTTTCTCATTTAACCCTGCCATAAGACAAACTATTTATACCACATCAAATAACAAATCACTTTTTCTCATAAAAAGAACTTTTTTAGTTACTGCTTTACATTTAGTTTATTATCACTTTCTACTTTTTCTGTTTCTTCAGGATTTTATTAATCTACCAAATCAATATTATGATTTAATTGAAAAAACATGAAAAATCTTTCAAATTACATTTATACCTCCAAATTATAATTATGACTATTAGAAAAATAATTACCCTTCTATTTTACTTATTTACAGGTATAATAATAGTAAAATCTCAAACTCCAATTGCTTCGTTTAGTTCCATGCCAATTCAAATAAACGATACAATTACTATTTGTGCTGGCCAAAGTATTACATTTATCAATACAAGTACTGCCACTATAACTAGCACTACATATGCTTGGAATTTCGGAATAGGAGCAAATCCTTTAACAAGTAGTTTAACTGGACCAATAACTGTGAACTATTCCATTGTTTCTAATTCGATTATAGCAAGCCTCATAGTAAACAATAATAATGGCAGTGGGATTACCAATTCCAGTGTGGTGGTGGTGGTAAAACAATCACCCAATTCTCAATTAACTCTTAGTAGTTCGGGAAGTGGATTTAGTACATCATCTCAAAACGGCACTACCATTTTTAAAAAGTGTAATGCAGCTGATACTTCATTATTTACTTTTCAATCAAATTATAACAATGTTTTTTTGCAATATTATACTTGGGGTGATGGAACAATTGCTAACCAAGATTCATTGATTGGAAATCAAATAAAACACAGATATGCAATTGGACAAAATTCATTAACGCACCGTATTACTTTTGCCAATGGATGCATTCAAAATAAGGAATACATTATATTTAATGGTAATGCACCCATAGTTACGGTATCTGGCTCAAGTCAAAATACTTGTTTACCTTTACCTTATTCTTTTCAATTAATTTCAAATAAAGTACCCATTTCTTACCAAGTGTCATTTTCTGATGGCAGTTTAGCAAACATATTTGCAACAGCCTCCGACACTACCATTTCTCATGTTTTTAATTCTTCATCGTGCGGAGTGGATTATTTAATTGCATCTAATTTACCACCCATTCACAACGCTTTTTCAGCAACCATTATTGCTCAAAATTTCTGCTCAGTTAATGGTATTCCTACAGTATTAACCATTGGACCAATTTCAATTTCTACAAAAACAAAAGCAACATTTAGTTATGCCCCAAATTCACCTATTTGCCAAAGTGAAACAGTTAATATTATTAATGAAACTCAGAAAGGAACAACTATTTCATCTTCTGGCTGTGATTCTAATTACTCATTTTATTGGAAAGTAGTTCAAATCAGTGGTTACTCAATTATTAATGGAAACATTGGGAGTACCAATGGATTTATCGCTAGCAATTACGATTACACCAAATGGAGTAATGGGAGTAATAATTTACAGTTAAAATTTGATACGCCTGCTACCTATCAAGTTTGGCTATATACAGCAAATTCATGTGGCATTGATTCTGTCATGAAGGAAATAATCATTAAGCCCACTGCCAGTGTAAATATTTCAATGACTAACCAAACTATTTGTAATGGTGATAGTTCAATTTCTTTTAACTTAACTTCTACAGTTGCTGGATACCATATAATTTGGGAAGTTAGCGACACTTTAAACATTGACCAAGTTCCCATTCGAAAAGGAGAAGGAATTAGCCCATTAGTATTTAAACCAATGCGTTTATTTAACAATAGCATACAGCAAGGTTATCTAAAGATTAGCGCAACTGTCGGTTGTACCAATGTTCCTAAAACTTTTCATACCATTTATGTAAATCCAACTGCTAAAATTATAGTAAACCCAATTCAATCATATTTATGTACGGGTACACCTTGCAATATCAATATACAAAGCAGTTTAAATACTGGGAATTTTTCTTGGACAGTTACAGCCCCTTCTAATATAACTGGAGAGTTTGCAGGCACTGGAAATAAAATTGCACAAATACTTGTAAATAATGGGAATAAAGTTGATTCTGTAAAATACACTATTTCAGTCAGTGGTGTAAGTTGTCCTGGCCCTAAAGTGGAAGCATTTGCTATAATTCAACCCACAATAACCATCAAAACAATTTCAGATATTTCGGTTTGTTCTGGATCATTGATAAAACCTGATACTTTCTCAGCTACTCCAAGTGGAACCAATTTTAATTGGGTAAACTCAAATCCCACTATTGGTATTTCCGGTTTGGGAACAGGGAATATTAACCCATGGTATGCACCTGTAAACAACGGAAGTACAGCCATGATAGGTGAAATAACTCTTACAGCTTCATTAAATAATTGCCCTGCAACAAACACGAAATTCAAAGTGATTATTAACCCTAGTCCAAAATTCCAAGCCACCCTTAGCCCTGCAT
>CAIVPY010000395.1 GCA_903907885.1 uncultured Bacteroidota bacterium | reverse complement strand
CGATCTTTAACCACCACTTATTATACCAACCATGCAAGTATTGTTTAACACTTTTTTAATAATAACTTTAATCGAATAAAATACAATAAACTCAAATTGTAAGAAAATTTTAGAAATCGAAAACTGATGGACAAATTCATAAATAATATTCTAGGCTATTCGTTAAAACATAAATTCTTTATATTTTTCTCAACCTTGTTATTGATAGTAGCGGGCGTAATTAGTTACATAAATACACCCATAGAAGCATTTCCTGATGTAACTAATACTCAAATAATTATTGTTACTCAATGGAATGGAAGGAGTGCCGAAGAGGTAGAAAGATTTGTTACCATCCCAATAGAAGTGGCAATGAATTCGGTACAGAAAAAAATAAATGTTCGTTCCATTTCTATGTTTGGTCTATCAGTTATTAAAATAATATTTGAAGATAACGTAGAAGATTTTTTTGCTCGACAACAAGTAAATAACCTTTTGAGGAATGTGAATTTTCCAACAGATGTTGAACCAGATGTTCAACCACCATATGGACCTACCGGTGAAATTTTTAGATATACACTTGAAAGCAAAAATCATAGATCTGTTGACTTACTTACTTATCAAGATTGGATAGTTGATCGTCAGCTAAGAAGTGTGCCAGGAGTGGCAGATATTGTATCTTTTGGTGGCGCTCGAAAGTCGTTCGAAATCTCAGTAAACCCAATGTTATTAGCTAAATATGATTTGACACCTCTCGAAGTGTATAATGCAGTTTCAAAAAGCAATATTAACGTAGGAGGAGATATTATTGAGCATAATGGACAGGCTTATGTAGTAAGAGGTATAGGTTTATTAAACAATATTACTGATATAGAAAATATTATCATTGAGAATTTGGATGGTACACCATTATTGGTAAAAAATGTGGCAACTGTTCTTGAGTCGAGTATGCCTAGAGTTGGGCAAGCAGGATTAGATGGAAATGACGATGTGGTTGAAGGCATTGTGGTAATGCGAAAAGGAGAAAATCCTTCAGAAGTATTGAAACATGTTAAAGAAAAAGTAGAAGATATTAATAACAATATTTTACCTGCTGGAATCAAAATGGTTACTTTTTATGATAGAGATAAATTAATTGCATTTTGTACTAAAACTGTCTTAAAGAATTTATTTGAAGGTATTATTCTCGTTACTGTAATAGTATTTTTGTTTATGGCTGATTGGCGAACAACAGTAATAGTTTCGTTAATTATTCCCCTTTCACTGCTTTTTGCTTTCATATGTATGAAAATAAAAGGAATGTCGGCAAACTTGTTATCGATGGGGGCGATAGATTTTGGTATCATCATAGATGGTGCTGTTGTTATGGTCGAAGGTCTCTTTGTAGTCCTTGACAGAAAATCTCACTTAGTTGGAATGGAAAAGTTTAATAAACTATCGAAAGCAGGTATAATCAGGGCTACTGGTAGTGGATTGGGTAAATCTATATTCTTTTCTAAGCTAATAATCATAACTTGTCTTATTCCAATTTTTGCTTTTGAAAAAGTTGAAGGAAAAATGTTTTCCCCATTAGCTTTTACTCTTGGATTTGCATTATTGGGGGCATTATTATTCACACTCACATTGGTACCAGTATTAGCAAGTATATTGTTAAATAAAAATGTAAAAGAGAAAAACAATATCATAGTGTCAAGTGTAAATAACGGGGTATTGAAAGCTTTTAATTTCACTTATAAATATAAACAGGCCAGTTTGATTTTCGCTTTTACATTTATGGCTTTAAGTCTTTTTTCTTTTAAATATTTAGGTTCAGAGTTTTTACCAACACTAAATGAAGGTGCTTTGTGGGTTGAAGCAAAATTGCCCATGAGTAGTTCTTTAACCGAAACCACTAAAATGGTTCATATATTCAGAGACAAATTAAATTCTTTTAAAGAGGTAGAATCAGTGTTGTCACAAACAGGGCGAAGTAATGATGGAACTGACCCCTCAGGTTTTTATTATGTTCAATGTCAAGTAAACTTATATCCTAAAGAACAATGGAAAAGAAAAATTACAACTGATCAGTTAATTGAAGAGATGGATGCGCAGCTTAAACAATATCCAGGCATTGTTTACAATTATTCTCAGCCAATTATTGACAATGTAGCCGAAGCGGTTGCTGGTATCAATGCCTCTCTTGCAGTAAAAATATTTGGTCCCGATTTAAAAGAAATTGATCGTATGTCTGATACTGTAGCCAATATATTAAGAAATGTAGAAGGGGTGAAAGATTTAGGAATATTAAGAAATATTGGACAGCCAGAATTAAACATAACTTTGAATGAATCGAAGATGGCGATTTACGGCATTAATACAGCAGATTGTCAAGCTGTTATTGAAATGGCAATTGGAGGTAAGGCTGCAACTTTACTATATCAAGAAGAGAAAAAATTTGCAGTACGGGTTAGGTATCAAAAAGATTATAGACAATCTATAAGCGATTTAGAAAATCTTAAAGTGCCAAGTATGAATGGATCAAAGATACCATTGAAAGAAATAGCAAATATTAGTTCCGCAAGCGGTGCCGCATTTATTTATCGAGATAACAATTCAAGGTTTATTGCTATAAAGTTCTCGATTAGAGAAAGAGACTTGGGAAGTACAATTAAAGATGCGCAAGAAAAAGTTGAAAAAGCACTAAAACCAGCCAAGGGCTATCATATAGAATGGTGTGGTGAATTTGAAAATCAAGTTAGAGCTCAAAAAAAATTAAGCCAGGTAGTACCTATAAGTATAATAATAATTTTTATTATTTTATTTATTACGTTTGGCAATGCCCGCGATTCGTTACTTGTTTTAGTAAATGTTCCCTTTGCATTAATTGGAGGAATTTTAGCACTGCATATTACTGGAACCATATTTAGTATTTCGGCAGGTATTGGTTTCATTGCTTTATTTGGTATATGTATTCAGAATGGAGTAATCTTAATTTCTGTTTTCAAACAAAATTTAAAAGACAAATTTTCGCTTGAAGATTCACTAAAACTGGGTGTTAAAGAACGTACACGACCTGTGGTAATGACTGCTCTTATGGCTATGATAGGCCTATTACCAGCAGCTATTTCAACGGGAATTGGTAGTGAAACACAGAAACCTTTAGCTATTGTAGTAATAGGTGGATTAATTACGGCCACTATATTAACCCTTTTAATTTTCCCATTAGTAGTTAATTGGGCATACAGAAAAAAACATGGTTTAATTGACGAATAATAGTACTTTATTTGAAACGACATGAGTGCATCATCTTTTATTTACACTCTTGTCGTTTATTTTATTAATATATGTTTATAAGCGAAACCACTGTAAGAGTTAGGTATAACGAAACCGATAAAATGGGTTATGTATATCATGGTAACTATGCCCAGTATTTTGAAATTGGTCGCACGGATGCCTTGAGGCAAGTGGGTTTATCATACAAAGAATTTGAAGATAGTGGTGTGATGATGCCTGTTATTCACTTGCAAAGCAGCTTCATAAAACCTGCTCGATATGATGATTTACTCACCATTAAAACCATTATAAAAAAGCTACCCGGTGTAAAAACCGAATTTTATTTCGAGATTCGCAACCAAGAGGATGCGTTGATAACGACTGGAGAGGTTTTTCTTGTGAATATTGATATGCAAAGCAACAAACCTACCCGTTGTCCCAAAGTTTTAATGGATAAGTTGCTACCTTATTTTGAGTCATAATTCTCTCTAAATACTGAAACCTCAACCTAAATCTCGCTATAATAGAGAGAGACTTTATGTGCACAAACCCTTTGTTTCTCGATAGTTTATTACCAATCGTTATGTTTTTCTATAAAATTGGGTTTACTTATTTCTCCCAATTGTACAAGATACCCAATGCTAAAATTTGTGAAGTCTGCCAGTCTTTGTCTTGGTCGTAATCATATAAGGCAACTGCTTGTATATTGGTACTAATATATTTATTTACTTTCATGGCTAGGTTTATATCAAGGCGCTGAACCACACTGCCAGCCTTACTAAATTTGATATAATCCCAGAAAGATTGAGATCGTATTTTAAGGTTAATGTTTTTGGCAATATCTTTGTCAAAACTCCACACCATTTGCAAAATTGCTTGGTTTCTAATATTGCTTCCTTTATCAACTCCATACATACCTAGTTTGGAAAAGTTATCGTTCATCACAAATGTTTGACGAAGTGTGCCTACACCAAATCTTCCCGAAAGATAATCTGTTGGCTTATATTCTAATCCCAGTGATGTAGTTAAATAGCCTGGCGACATAAATGTAGATAATAATGAATCGCTTTTGTCTGCTCTTTTTTCATACAAAAAACCATCTGTAAATTGTGTTTGGAAATTGCTTGAAACAAACAAATCCCATTTAGGTGAAATTTTATACCCAAGTTTTAAATCATAAAAAATTCGGTCCGAAGTTTTGCGAGTAGCTACACCATTATTCAAAAAACCCAATGCCAACTGAAGGTCGCTCACTGCATTCCAATTACCCTTTTCAATTTTACTTAACGCATTAAAGAAGCCTCCCAAAGCAATATTATTGCTACCACCCGCTTTCCAATTAGCTGAAAAACTGGATTGCGAAATGTTAACACCTGTTTGTACTTTATGTTTCCAAACTGAAACTGTTTTGGTAGAAGGGGTGTTGCTGTTTTGTGCATAAATGCTGCTAAAATTTAGGCAAAGCAATAGCACGAATAGTAAATTGTGTTTTTTCATATAAATTAATAGATTATTGTTAAGAATTATTTAAACATTTCTTTAAGTTTTTCGACAGTAAAATCGACTTCTTCCCTAGTGTTTTGTTTGCCAAATGAAAAACGAACACTTGGCCTGTTTGGTGATATATTCAATGCGCTTAATACATGTGAACCTACATTACTTCCACTTGAGCAAGCACTACCACCAGAGCATGAAACACCTGCAATATCAAGCTTAAACAATATCATTTCGGCAATAGATGTGGGAGGGAAATTGACATTTAATACGGTATATAATGATTTATCTTCTGCATCGCCATTAAATGTGATTCCGTCAATAGTGGTTCTTAATTTTTCTATCATATAGGTTTTTAATTCCTGTATATAATTTTGTTCTTGTTCTAGATTTGTATAAGCTATTTCAAGGGCTTTAGTTAAACCTATAATTCCATACACATTTTCAGTTCCACCGCGCATGTTGCGTTCTTGAGCACCTCCTGTAATAAAAGGTGAGATTTTGGTTTTGCTATTTATATAAATAAAACCAATGCCTTTAGGCCCATTGAATTTATGAGCGGCACAAGCAATAAAATTAACGTAGGTTTTAGCTAAATCTAATGGATAATGACCAATGGTTTGTACCGTATCGCAATGAAACGTAGCTGAATGTTTTTGACACATCTCACCCACTTTGTCAATATCAAGCAAGTTACCTATTTCATTGTTGGCATGCATCAAACTAACAAGAGAATTTGGGAAAGTTGAGAGTAATTTTTCTAAGTGAATTAAATCTATATGACCATTTGTAAGCAGGTTAACAAAATGTAAATTTATTTTTCCAGAATTTGCCAATTCCTCAACCGTATGTAACACGGCATGGTGTTCTATTTTTGAAGTGATTATGTTCTTTATATTTCCTCCAAGCACCATTTGACGAATTGCCATATTATCCGCTTCGGTGCCACCTGATGTAAAGAAAATCTCACCCGGAGAACAGTTTAGCAACTTGGCTACAGATTTGCGAGCATCTTCAATAAGCGTGCGAACCTGTCTGCCATGTGCGTGGGTTGATGAAGGATTTCCAAAATCATCACACATTACTTTGAACATAACATTTGCAACCTCTCTGTCGAGCGGAGTGGTTGCCGCATTATCAAAATATACTCTCATTTCTCTAAAATAACAAATTACTTTAAACTTATGTATCCAATTAGTTTGTAAACTAATTTAGCCATTGTAAACTCACTTAAAATATTACCTTTAGTTGGAGCAATTTCAACAACATCAAAACCAACGATGTTACGACTTGCAATAACATGCTTTAAAAACTGAATTGTTTCATTCCATTGCAATCCATTAGGCTCAGCAGTACCTACAGCTGGAACAATGGATGGATCAAATCCATCTGCATCTATGCTTATATAAACGTTTTCGCCAAGTGTTTTCAGGGCTTCATTCGCCCAACTTGAATTATTTCTAATTTGATGAGCATAAAAAGTATTAATATTTTCACTTTGTTTAATCAAAATAGATTCTTCGATGCATTGGGCCCGAATACCAACTTGGGTTAAAGGTACATTCAAATCGTGAATTCTTGCCATAACACTCGCATGAGAATAAGGATTGCCATGATACTCCATGCGCAAATCGCTATGTGCATCTATTTGTAAAACGTGTACATTATCATATTTTTGTTTGATAGCTTTTACGCAACCTAATGAAATGGTATGTTCGGCACCTAAAGTTATAGGGAATTTTCCTGCTTTAACGAGTTTGTATGTTTCTTTTTCAATTAAATCAACCGCTTTTTCGTCAATTTTGTTTTTAAAATTCATTGGTCGAAGGGTGCAGATACCACCTTTTATATAACTCTCTTGGTCCAATTCTTCGTCAAACAATTCTACAAAATGAGAAGCTTTGATAATGGCTTCTGGACCTTTGGCAGATCCAGCAATATATGAAGATGTATATTCGTATGGTGCCGACTGTATTACATATCTTGATTTTTCAAAACTGCAAAATTCTTCGTCTTCTATAGCTAAGAAGTTCTTTTTATGGTTATAATATTTCATTTGATAATCTTAATGGGCAAAGATGTATTAATTTTAAAAATAATGAACTAACGATTGTGATAATTTTAATGATATTTGATTGTAAAGGTCTTGAATTTCTATTTTGCAATTTATATTGTATGAAAAAAACTAAATTATTTCAATCAATTACATATTATAAATCTAACTTCTATCCCGCAAATTGTATAAGTACCTACTTTAATTTATTTTTCAACTCATTCAACTTCATCAAAGCTTCAATAGGTGAAATGGTATTCAAATCCATGCTTGACAATTCGTCTTTAATACTTTGCATCAATGGATCGTCCATTTGAAACATGCTTAATTGAATATTGGATTTTTTTACTTTGGATAAAGTTTGGCGATTATGATATGCATTTTGTTGGTTATGAATCGATGATTTTTCTTTCTCTAGTTCTTTCAGAATTTCATCTGCCCTCTGCAAAACCGTTTTAGGTATACCAGCCATGCGAGCCACATGAATACCAAAACTATGTTCACTTCCGCCTTCTACCAATCTTCGTAAGAAAATAATTTGTTTATCCGTTTCCTTTATTTCGATATGATAATTCTTAATACCATTATCAGCTTGCTCCAATTCGTTCAACTCATGATAGTGTGTAGCAAACAAAGTTTTGGGCTTATATGGATGTTTATTCAAATATTCAGCAATAGACCATGCAATAGACACACCATCATAAGTAGCAGTACCACGACCAATTTCATCTAATAAAATAAGGCTTTTGGGAGATAGGTTATTCAAGATACTAGCTGTTTCGGTCATTTCCACCATAAAAGTAGATTCGCCCGCACTTAAGTTGTCGCTTGCTCCTACACGTGTGAAGACCTTATCCACCAAGCCAAGACGAGCAAATGAAGCTGGAACAAAGCAACCAATCTGTGCCATCAATACACACAAAGCGGTTTGACGCAGTATGGCAGATTTACCACTCATATTGGGTCCAGTAAGGATGATGATTTGCTGCTTTTCTTTGTCTAAATAGATGTCGTTGGCAATGTAAGTATCACCAATTGGCAATTGCTTTTCAATAACTGGATGTCTCGCATCTTTTAAAATCAACTCAAAACTTTCGTTCAACTCAGGTTTACAATATTGATTGCTTTCGGCTAATTCAGCAAAAGAAAACAAACAATCAATTCGACCAAGAACTATGGCATTTTGTTGAATAGGCAAAACATAATCCTGAAGGGCATTCACAAGTTCATTATACAATCGTTCCTCAATACTCGATATCTTTTCTTCGGCACCTAAAATCTTTTCTTCGTAATGCTTTAATTCTTCAGTGATATAGCGCTCAGCATTGGTTAAGGTTTGCTTCCTAATCCACTCAGGAGGCACTTTATCTTTGTGAACATTTGTAACCTCGATATAGTAACCAAAAACATTGTTAAAGGAAATCTTAAGGCTTGTAATACCCGTTCTTTGCTGTTCTTGTTGTTGCAATTGTAGCAAATAATCCTTTCCACCAAAAGCGATCTTACGAAGCTCGTCCAATTCAACATTCACCCCTTCGCAAATTACGTTACCTTTATTTGCAGTGGCAGGTGCTTCTGATTGTAATTCTTTGCTCAATTTATCAATAACCCAAAGGCATGGGTTAAGTTGATCTGAAAGTTTTGATAATAAAGTATGTTTCTCTTTGTTAAAATAGTTTTTTATAGGTTCAAGTAATTTCAATGACCTATTCAACTGCTGCAATTCACGTGGACTGATGCGTTTCATGGCCACTTTAGAAACCAAACGCTCCATATCGCCAACCTGCTTCAACAATTCAACTATATGATTTCTTAGATCTGTTTGATGCTTGGCATAATCAACAATATCAAGCCTTTCATTGATAAGCGATAGTTCTTTCAAAGGTAAAACCATCCACTTTTTTAAGAGCCTTGCCCCCATCGGAGTGACTGTTTTATCAAGCACTGATATGAGAGAAACGCCATTTTCATTGGGAGATGATATAAGCTCTAAATTGCGAATGGTAAATCTATCAAGCCACACATATTTCTCTTCATCAATTCTTGATAAAGCTTGAATATGTCCAACTTGTTCATGATGTGTTTCGCTTAAATAATGTAAACAAACGCCTGCTGCAGTAATGGATAAAGGCATTTCTTGCAAACCAAATCCTTTCAAGTTTTGGGTTCCAAAATGATTGGTTAACTTATCAAATGCGAATTGGTATTGAAATACCCATTCATCCAATTGGTAGCAATAAAATCGGTCGTTTAGTTTGGTAGTAAAATCTTTATAGAATTTCTTTGATATCAGAATTTCTGAAGGCTTAAAGCTTTGAATGAGCTTGTCAATATACTCAAACGAGCCTTGTGATGCCATAAACTCCCCCGTTGAAATATCAAGAAAGGCAATGCCATTATCATTGTTATTGGAAATACAAACAGCACACAAATAATTATTAGATTTATTATCTAAGATTTTGTCATTGTAAGATACACCAGGAGTAATTAGCTCGGTAACCCCTCTCTTTACAATGGTTTTGGTCATTTTAGGATCTTCAAGTTGGTCGCAAATGGCTACCCTTTGACCTGCCCTGACCAATTTGGGCAAATAGGTATCTAATGAATGATGAGGGAATCCAGCCAATTCAATATGAGAGGCAGAACCATTAGCTCTTTTGGTGAGAACAATGCCCAAAATACCAGAAGCTGTTATAGCATCTTGTCCGAAAGTTTCATAGAAATCCCCCACACGAAACAACAACAAAGCACCTGGGTATTTTGCCTTGATTTGGTTGTATTGCCGCATAAGCGGTGTTTCATTATCTTCTCCTTCTTTTGATTTTTTAGCCATTACATTTTCAATTCCGCTAAACAACTGATGTTCTGACAAATAATTAGTTCAATCATCTAAATTGATTAGGGGGTAAATAAAAGAATTTTTCCTAAATATTTATTCAGACCTTAAGAACATTCAAAACATGGCTTTTCTTTGCAGGAATCCTATTTACATTGCAAATTATAAAATTGATATGAGCCAAATAATGAACTTAAACCAACACTTCAAGAATATTGACTATACTCAAAATCAATTTGAAAAAGGTGAATTCGAAAATTGCACATTTAGTAATTGTAACTTTTTAGGCATTGATTTATCTCAAAACATATTCAGCGAATGTAACTTCACATCTTGCAATTTAAGT
>CAIVPY010000394.1 GCA_903907885.1 uncultured Bacteroidota bacterium | reverse complement strand
GGCTTAATCTCAATATCATCTGCCAATTGTATAACTCCCTGCCTGAACTTTTGATAAAGTTCTGCAATAAGTTCAGTTGTCTTTTGGATATGCTCTTCTTCGGTGTAAACCTTTATTTCTTCCGTTACTTTTTTGAGTGCTTCTTTATTTTGGGTTAATGGCTTTATACTTTCTGCCGCATTCGATTTTTTAATTGGATTGATGATGATGGTATCGTTGTCAAATTGTTTAACTTCCCACAATTCAATAGCAATGTCCTTGAAGTTTGTTGCCTGAACTTGATTTTCGGTAAAATTTGTTGATACAAATGCAACCCTTGTCTGGCTCCAATCCACATCTTCCCTTTTCATGTTTTGGCGTAGGCTTTCATTGTACTCCACAATAAAATCAGCTTTGTTTTCCAGCATCAAGCTGAGGTAAGTAAAGCCCTGGTCAACCACACTGATGTTTTTATCTCTTTTGTATTCTATAATGATAAAGGCACATGCCTGTGGATCATAAGCCAATGTATCTATTCGCTTGTTTTTAATGGTAAATTCACTTTTAACCAATACAAGCCCCATTATAGCAGACAGGTTTTCCTCAAAGACTTTTTGAATGTCTTTCTCCAGTTTAAAAGGTTTTTCTTTTACCTCTTTTAGTTTGCCTGTTTGGTTAGTGTATAATGCCATAATTTTCTATTATCATATTTATTTTAGTAAGTCCACTCTCCATGACTTACCGGTAAACGATTTAATTCTTCTTTGTTAAACCTCCACTGAGGCATGTACTTTTCCATTAAGGAAAGGAAACGGTCGTTGTGGTGGCGTTCTAACAGGTGTATCATTTCATGCACCACTATGTATTCCAGACAATGGATTGGCTTTTTAGCCAATTCAAGGTTTATCCAAATCCGTTTCTTTTCAATGTTGCAAGTGCCCCACTTGGTTTTCATTTGCTTCACCTGCCAGTCGGCAACGGTTACACCAATTTGTGGTTGCCATTTTTCAATGATGGGCTGAATGAGTTTCTTCAACTCTGTTCTGTACCATTCGTTTACTATGGACTGCCGCTGCTCGGTGGTGGTGTTTGGCCTTACATAAAGGTCAATGTATGTTTTGGTTTTCATTACCACTTTTGGCGGTGCATCGTGTTCTATTAATCGCAACAGGTAGCGTTTGCCCTGAAAATAATGGCTCTCTCTTTCTTTGTATTGGCGTGGTGGCTGGCGGTCTTGTGCAACAAAATTCCGTTGGTGTTTTCTTATCCAGCCAATTTTTGAAATAGCAAAAAGTCTTACAGCTTCATCATCAATTCTCAAAGGTGCGGCAATACGAACCCTGCCCGTTGGCGGATAAACTGCCAGGTGCATGTTCTTGATGTTTTTTCTAACCACATCAATAGAAAGCTGAGAAGTAATATGTAACACTTTCGTTTCTTCCATTACTACTTATAATCTTTTTGCTGTTTGATGACTTCAAAAATCGGGTCCAGTTTTTCCGGCTTTTTGTATTCTTCCAAAACTGGTTTTACCACTTTATTCTTCAGGTGTTTTTCTTTGGTTGGGTTGCCTTCCCAATTATCATGCTTGCCATAAATAACGGCTTCATCCATTACTATGGAAAGGGTTTCATCCTTATCTAAGTTGTCGTACAATGCCCGTTTGGCTTGTGTGTTAATTGATGAGGGATATTCGTTGCTGGTTTCCGGCTTCTTCACTTTTACAGCTAAGTCCACAATTTTCTTCAAATACTCTTCGTAGCGTTCTGCTTCTTCATTTCGCAGCTTGATTAATTCATCAAGCAGCACACTCATTTTTTCGTAGTAAAT
>CAIVPY010000393.1 GCA_903907885.1 uncultured Bacteroidota bacterium | reverse complement strand
CTGTTATCACTGGTTTAATGAAAACAAGAGTGTTCTATTTGGTTTCTACAAATTATTTAATTATAAATATAATTCTGTCGTTTGTTTTTGTGCGCACCATTGGTATCAATGGCATTGCTTATGCTACAGTTATTTCGTTTTTAGTAGAGAAAATAATGCTTGCCATATATTGCAAAATGGAAGGAATCAGAATGCGAGAATATACACCCTTACCTGAGTACCTTATCTTTTCGGCACTCACCCTGATCGCTTTCTTTTTGCCCATTTAACCAACTCTGATTTCTTCAGAGAATAAGATATTTATATATAAAAAATGAATTTCTTTTAAAGCATCTCTTGATAGATTTAAGTCTATTAATAATTATGAATACCACTTTGATATTAAATATTACTATACATTTGAAACAAAAAAACTCATAAGTATGTCAATCGAAATCAATTGGAATGAAGCCATTAAACCTCTTCTAAAGAAATATAAAGGTGAGAAACACCCACTTCAATTTAAGAGTTTGTATGAGCTCATGGTAATGGTAGTATTGTCGGCACAGGTTTCAGACAAACTTATCAATTCACTTGCGCCAAAATTATTTAAAGCTTTTCCAAATATGCAAGCGCTATCGCATGCCACAGCAGAAGATTTGCTTCCTTTTGTGAATAAAATCAGAAATTTTGCTAACAAAACTTCATGGTTATTGGAAATGGCAAAACAGATAAAAAACGATAAAAACATACCAACAAACATGGAAGGTTTGACAGCCTTGCCTGGAATTGGTCGCAAGTCTGCCAATGTAATAATGCGTGAAATGAAAGTAGATAAGGAAGGCATTATAATCGACTTACATACATTACGTGTAGCCAATCGCTTAGGCATTTCAGAGGACTCAAATCCAATATCTTTAGAGAAAAAATTAATGAAAATGATTCCACAAAAAGATTGGGAAGTAGGTATGGCCTTGTCGTTTTTGGGAAGAGATGTTTGCAGACCCACTAATCCTAATCACGAGGTTTGTGTGATGAGAAATGTATGCGAATATTACAAGCAAACTGTTTAGGGCATAAAAGCTTCTTGGCAAAAATGTAGCAATTTGTATTTTTACACCATGAACGCACTCGAAGCTAAAGCGCAAATAGACCATCTTTCCGAACTAATTAATCAACATAATTACCAATATTATATTCTTTCAAGGCCAAGTATCAGCGATTTTGAGTTTGATAAACTATTAAAAGAGCTAGAGGATTTAGAAAAATCTTTTCCTGAATTTCAAAACCCCAATTCACCTAGCTTAAAAGTAGGTGGAGATGTCACCAAAGAATTTAAACAAGTGAAGCATAAATACCCTATGCTTAGTTTGGGTAATACTTATAATGAAGAAGAGTTAACCGAATTCGACAATCGCATCAGAAAATCTATTGGGAATGATTTTGAATACGTGTGTGAGTTGAAATTTGATGGCTTGGCCATTAGTTTAACATACGAGAATGGTAAACTTATTCGTGCTGTTACTCGTGGTGATGGGGTTCAAGGCGATGATGTGACGATCAATGTGAAGACCATTAGAAGCATTCCACATCAGTTAAGTGGCAATGATTTCCCTGCTTATTTTGAAATAAGGGGTGAGATTTTTATGCACCTCGCCACTTTCGATAAACTAAATA
This sequence comes from uncultured Bacteroidota bacterium, assembly GCA_903907885.1. Lineage (GTDB taxonomy): Bacteria > Bacteroidota > Bacteroidia > UKL13-3 > UKL13-3 > RGVD01. Next base: position 3,651 of record CAIVPY010000393.1, on the reverse strand, counting down.
ATACACTTAGAAAAGAGCTTGAGGAAAAGGGCTATGATGAAGATGAAATAAGAGAACAGCTCTATAAAAACCCTAGAAATTTTGCTTCAGGGAGTTTGAAAATGCAAGACTCAAAAGAGGTCTCTAAAAGGAATTTAGATGCTTTTTTATATTTTATTTATGCTGATGAAAGTGTGAGTGAATCGCATAATGAAAGCTTGCAAAAGGCAGCCCAATGGGGCTTTCAGGTAAGTGACCACTTTCAATTGTGTCGCAGCTTGAATGAAGTTTTTGCTTTTATTAAGAAGTATGAAATAGAAAGAAAAAACCTTAGTTATGATATTGATGGCGTAGTGATAAAGGTTAACAATTATTTTCAACAGCAAGAACTTGGCTTTACCGCTAAAACTCCTAGATGGGCCATTGCATATAAATACAAGGCCGAGAGCGTTAGTACCCTTTTGAATGAAGTTACTTACCAAGTAGGTAGAACAGGCGCCATCACCCCTGTGGCAAATTTAAAGCCTGTGCAATTGGCAGGCACCACTGTTAAAAGAGCCAGCCTGTATAACGCTGATGAAATTGAAAGACTCGACTTGCACGAAAACGACACTGTTTTTGTTGAAAAAGGTGGAGAAATCATTCCTAAAATCACTGCGGTTGACATTAGTAAACGATTGCCCGATGCAAAGAAAATTGAATACATACAGAACTGCCCTGAATGCGGAACTGCGCTCATAAGAGCTGAGGGAGAAGTGGTGCATTATTGTCCGAATGATACTGCTTGTTCACCACAATTGGTAGGTAAAATAGAGCATTTTATTGGAAGAAAGGCCATGAATATTGATAGCCTTGGTGCGGAGACTGTGACTGGACTTCATCAAAAGGGTTTGATAAAAACCTATGCTGATTTGTATGAATTAAAATACGAACAACTTTTGGATTTAGAATTTGAGGTAGGCGATGCCGAAAAGAAAAAACGTTCATTAAAAGCTAAGTCGGTTGAGAATATTTTAAACGGAATTGAAGCTTCAAAGCAAGTGCCTTTTGAGCGAGTGCTATTTGCTTTAGGTATAAGGATGGTGGGAGAAACCGTTGCAAAAAAATTAGTCAAACAATTTGAAAACATTGACAACATAGCCAATGCGACAAAGGAAGAGATTGCTAATATTTATGAGATTGGCGAAAAGATAGCAGAGAATGTGGTGAAGTTTTTTGAATTTGAAAGCAATAGAAACCTTTGCGAAAAATTAAAAGCCAATGGACTTCAAATGGCCATTGTGCATGATGAAAGTATTGAAAGAAGCGATAAGCTTTCAGGTAATAGTTTTCTTGTTTCTGGTGTGTTTAGCATAAGCCGTGATGATTTGAAAAAACAGATTGAAGTAAACGGTGGTAGAAATGTGGGAAGTATTTCAAAGAGTTTGGATTATTTGATTGCAGGCGATAAAATGGGTCCTGAAAAACTGAAGAAAGCTACGGATTTGAATATAAAAATAATTAGCGAAGATGAATTTATGAAAATGCTTATTTCATAAATTAACTACTATTTGAAACTTGAATATAGAATAAGTGTATAAATTAAAATACCATTCAGATTTGTTTTTTTATGCAGTTTGCTTTCTGCTTATTGCTATTTCCTTTTATTTTTTCGGGTCATTTAATCCTGCTTATTTCAACTCAGACCAAGCTATACAAGCTCTGATGATAAAAGATTTTCATTGGCCTGACGATAGTTACTATTGGGGGCAAAATCGCTTAGGAAGCCTACTTCCATTGGTTTCTTGCCCTATCTATTTCTTGTTTAATTTTCATCCTATTTGGATAGTTTCAATAGTTAATTATTGCATGTTATCCATTTCATGGGTGATAATCTCAACGTATTTTAATAATAATTTTTCTAAACTCCTATTACTATTGGTTATCTTTTTCCCTCATCCAACTTATCAAGCCATATTTCATGTTGCTCATCCATACCCACAGCAAGTTTTTTGTATAACTCTCTCAATTGCTTTTAATAGTCGCATTATAAATACTTTAACCAATCATCAACATTTTAATGCAAGTGAGTATGTTTTTCTGTTTCTCTCTATCTTATTTGCAATATTAGGATGCTGGGTAAGTGAATTAACTGTAGTATATTTTGTGTTTATTGTTTTTTATGCGTTACTAGATAATGATATTAGAAATGCTCTTTTTATTAAAGGTTTTAAGCCAACAAAAAATGGATTTAGAATCATAATTTATTCTACAGTTTTACTTTTACTTGGATTGTTTTGGATACTTGATTTAAAACACAACATAACCCCAGACCCAACCTATGACAAGTTTTTTATTAACACTAAAGAGCAATTAACAAACCAATTTTATTATTTTTTTAAACAACTAAAAGATGTTGCTTTTCTCAGAAATCATCACTCCATTTTTGAGTGCTTATTCTATTATAATGTTTTTAGTATGGTTACATTTAATTCAATTTGGTTGCGAGTAAATACCGCATCAGCCTATAAACCTATGATAAAAGCAATAGGGTACACTTTGATTTTTGCCTCCATTCTATTGTTTTTCTCTTCTTGGAATTATCGAAGTCAATTTGATCCAAAGTATTTTACTTTGCTTTATGTTTACGTGTTTGTGCTTATTGCTTTATCATTGAATTATTATAATGATTTTTTAAGGGTAATTATTTTTGTTTCCTTGAGCCTAAGCATATTGATACCTTGCATTGATATTGCATCAAACCAATATAGTTCAAGTAGTGTTTTTACTCTGTATGGAAAAGCTAAAGAAGTGCCCAAAGGCACATTGGTTGCCAACTATTGGGATGCTTACAAAATAGCAGCAATAGCTAACACCAATTTGCAAGGAGTTTCAAAAGACGATTGGGATAGGAGAAACGCTAAAAAGCAATCTAGTTGGATAAATAATAGAGAATATTATTTTCTTAGTAAAGAAATTTCAGGCTATAAGAAAAATGGAGATACTTTACAGTTTTTAAATTTGTCATTTATGAAAACAAATAAAGAGTATATTGTTTTTACAGATACTTTGTTGCTTTTTAAAAGATTAGGAACAGACATTAATTTTTAAAAATACAACTGCAATTTAGTTCAATTCTATGATGAAACGATCTTATAAATAACATCCTAAATTAATATATTCGCACTTTAAGAATGAAACTTTCAGTTGTCATAGTAAACTACAATGTAAAATACTTTTTGGAGCAGGCACTTCATAGTGTTCGCAAGGCATGCCAGGGTTTGAATGCTGAAGTTTTTGTTGTGGATAACAACTCTGTGGATGGCAGTTGCGAAATGGTTCGTCATAAGTTTCCCGAAATTATTCTTATTGAAAACAAAGAGAATACTGGCTTTAGCAAAGCAAATAACCAAGCCATACGACAAGCTAAAGGAGAATATATTTTGTTGCTCAACCCTGATACAGTGGTTGAGGAAGATTGTTTTAATAAAATTTGTGATTTTATGAATGTCAACCCCGATGCAGGGGGACTGGGTGTGAAAATGATAGACGGAGCAGGGAAATTTTTACCAGAATCAAAAAGAGGTTTACCCACTCCCGATGTGGCTTTTTATAAAATATTTGGTTTAGCTACCCTTTTCCCAAAATCAAGGAAATTCGGTAAATACCATTTGGGTTTTTTAGACAGAGGTG
>CAIVPY010000392.1 GCA_903907885.1 uncultured Bacteroidota bacterium | reverse complement strand
TATTATTGAATTAGCAGCACCCAGAAGTTGAACAACAAGAGCCATCACCCGTTACAATTGTAGTATCGCCTTTTGTAGGAAAGCCTTTTTGAACCCAACGTGCAATGCCGTTTTGCATATTTACTACATTGGTATAACCGTGATTTACCAAAAAACCAGCTGCTCTTAAACTTCTGCCACCTCCTTTACAAACTATTATAACTTCTTTATCTTTTGGAATTTCGGTATAGTGATTTTCAAAATCGCTTAAAGGAATATTGATGATATTGGGAACATCATACGATAATGCTTCCACTTCGTCTTTTTCACGAACATCAACTAATAATGCTCCGTTCTTTACCCACTCTTGTGTTGTTGTTGGGCAAATTTCTTTTACTAAGGTTTGATTTTCCATTTTTATTTGAAATTATGCAGTTAAAAATTGTTTGATTTCATTTACATCGGCAATTCGACCTTTAACTTTTACTACTTCGTCAATCATCAATACTGGTGTAGTTAGCACATTATATTTCATCATTTCTTCAATGTCCTCTATTTTGATTACATCGGCTTCAATGTTCAATTGTTTTAGAGCTTCTAATACATTGTTATAAGTGATTTTGCATTTACTACAACCAGTTCCTAATACTTTTATTTGTATCATTTTTTTTAACATTAAACTGTTCGCAAATATACGAACAATATTTAAAATAATTTATTTTCTGCAAACTTCATTTAGTGCTACTTCATCAAAAATAGTATTGAAGATTTTTTTTGCTTTTTTCCAATTTGCTTTGTTAATGCAATATTTTACAGTAGGTGGAGTAATATCGCCTTGTATTAATCCAGCATCTTTTAGTTCGTTAAGATGTTGAGATAATGTAGATTTTGCTATTGGTAATTCTTCTGCCATATCTCCATGATAACAACAAGATTGTGTGATTAGCAGCTGTAAAATGGCTATTCTTACTGGGTGTGCCATTGCTTTGGCAAATCGTGCTGCCTGTTCTTGATCTTTGGTATAATAATCTGATTTTGCCATTGCTTGAAATATAAGACTGTTCGCAAATGTACGAATATGTTTTTGAAGTTAATATTACAGTCTAAAACTTAATCAGTGTACACAAAACAATTCAAACTGTGTATACCAACAATCGTATCAGTATTAAATAATAGCATCTATGTTAGTGCTTATCTCGATATTATTTTTATTGAAAACCTTTAAAGATTTTTTTAACAACAATGGATTTATCGGTATAGATTTTCACAAATAGCAGCCCATCAGGAAAGCTACCCGTATTGATTTGACATTGCTTTGTTTTTAGCATTGGTTCAATTGCAAATACGACAGTACCTTTCATATCTGCAATTTCAATTTTTGTTATCGCGTCTATGCTACTTACAATATTCAATTCTGTAGAAATGGTAGGATTTGGGTATAAATTAATCTGATTTAATGTATTTAAATTATTTAAATTATTTAAAACTCCAGTTGTATTAACAGTGAATATCTTACACAATGTATCATTACTTAAAATGGAATCCCCTTGAATTTTCACCCATGAACATATGCTATATATACCATCGTTACTAATTGTAAGAGGTGAAATGAATGAATACTCATATGTCATCCCTTTTAGTAAATTAAGGTTAATTGTTGATTCATTTACTATGGACCCATTATTTAATTGAAAATAAAAATGTGCTGAATCAATTTTTACTGACCCTGTGTTTCTTATCCTAATTTTAATTTTAGATTGTCCTTGATGTACAGGGTTTGGTAACAATATAGAATCTAAACTTAAGTCTGATAATAAAGATGTAGTAATTATAAATGTTTTGCAAAGGGTATCATTGTTTGCCATGCTATCGCCCACTGTTTTAATCCATGTACATAATTTATATGAGCCATCACTAACAATATTTAAAGGTATTGGAAATGTAAAATCAAAATATTTTGCAGTATCAAAATTCATATTTTTTAATGATGCGTTTATAATGGAAAGGTTATTAACTTGATAAGAAACAAGCATTGAATCAACCTTTACAGTTCCTATATTTTTCAACCTTAAACTTATCGAATCTATACCTATATGTAAAGTAATAGGTTTTAGAATCGAGTCTACTTTTACATCTTTAATTTTAGGAATTAGAATAACCGAATCAATTGTAGCCAACCAAATGGTGGCATTCATAATTAATCTTTCGTGGTTACCTGAAGCATCAGCTATCCAACCATCATATAGCTGGTCGCCAGTGTCGCCAGTTCCATCATCGCATGGAGAACTATCGCCAATAGCGACTACTTTGCCTTTTCCATACCGAGCATAAGCTGCCATTACATTTGTATTACCAAAGGGTGAACCAGTGTTGTAAACTATTCCTTTTACAGAAGTATTAACACTAGGGTTGATTGTCATGCTAGTGCCATTGCTCCATTTTACTTGGGTAACATTTCCCATTACTCCATGTAGGATACTATCGATTGGAAGATTAGGGATATTACTACTTGTTACTGAAAAGTTAGCAAGGTCGAAAGTAATCCCAAAAGGATTGTTCTGAACGGTATTACTATTCATTAAATCATTTAATATCTCAGGAGAGTCGTGCCCATCATTATTTCTATCAGAAACGGTGTGATCAGAAACCATGAAAAGCCCTCCCCCATTTTTTACAAAATTGATAATTGCTGTTTTTTCAGTGGCTGTAAATAATATGTTTGGTTCACACAACACAAAAACTCTATAATTACTTAAGTCTTGTTGATTTGAAGAATTGCCATAAGATATCGTGCCATTGTAAGGCAAAGATTCAACAACATAGCCTTTCTTCACACAATCAACTCCCCACGCAGAAAGGGCACCTTTCCAATAGCTTTGAGCTGTTGTATTGGTAATTCCAGATTGAGAAGGAGTAGGGATTCGTTGAGCGTTTCCATCTGTTCCGCCAATGCTTGCATTAGGGTTCCAATTTAGATTATTTAGGTCTTCGTCTATTACCCAATCTGCATTGCTTGC